>VGWG01000055.1 GCA_016873675.1 Lentisphaerota bacterium
CCACACGGTCCCCGCCCCCCCCCCCCCGTCGCTAACCGACTACGATCCGCCCGGGGCCGGCCGGATCAGGCTGGCCGGGATCTCCAGGCCGGCGAGCCAGCGCCGCTCGCGACGACGCATGCGGATGCGCCCCGCCGGCGTGTCGTCGTCCGCGCCGGCCAGATGGTCGCACCCGTGGGCCAGGTAGAGGGCCAATTCATGCGCCGGCGACCAGGCGGACCGCGTCCGGGCGAGATGCGCGCCGACGCGCCAAGCCTGTTCGACATTGATCACCAGCTCGCCGACAAGACCGGGCGGCTCGCCGGGAACCGCCTCGTAACGCTGCGTGATCACGTCGGTGGCGCCGGCATGCCCCATCACGATCCGGTTAATCGGATCGATCGCGGCATCGTCGGCCAGAAGCACCGTCAGCTCGCGCCAAGGTGCCTGCGGCGCGACGCGACGCGCGGCCCCGGCGAGGGCCGCCGCTAGCGACCGCAGCAGCCGCCGATCGATCCGGAAGCCGCGCTGCAGAGTGCGTATTTCGATATTCACGCGATCCCGTCCGCTTGGCGTCACGGAGCAACTGCGTCTGCGGCGGGCGGCTCAGGCTTCTTGCCGTTTTCCCTGCGGGGCGGCCGGGAACCTCGCGGCATCCGGTCGGCATCCAGCTCCTGCTTCGTGAGCACGCCGTCTCCATCGGTGTCGAACTTCTTGAACACCGTTTCGGCGGATGGCCTGACGCCTGCTTTCGCGGCGTCGTACGTGTCGCCCATCCGTTGCTTCATCGCCGCTTCACGCTTGGCATGCATCGCCATGAACTCATCGAGGGAGATGACCCCGTTCGTGTTGGTGTCGATGGCCGCGAATCGGCCGGTGCCGTCGCCCTTGAAATGACGGGGCGCCGTGTCCGGTCTCCCGTGCTTCTTCTGCGCCCCCTCCGCTTCTTGCGCCTGCAAGGCGCCGACGCCAAGCGCGCCCGCGCACAGTAATCCGATCAAAAACGTTCTCTCTTTCATCGTGTAGCTCCTGGTGTGGGTGAATACGGATGCATTAGTGGTTAACAACGGCGCGACGGAAGGATTATTGTGCCGCTTCTGAAACCGGCGCTTGCAGAACCGACACAGGAGGTTTTTGCACGCGCCTCTTGTTTCTTTCCGCTGACGCAGGTAAGATACCCGTGTCTCTTCGCCATCCGCATTCGTAAAGGCCGCCCCGTTATGCCGCTTCAGCAATATCCGCCGCCCGGCGCCCGCCTGCTCCAGATCGCGGGCGACATCCTGTCCGTCTCGCTCGATCTCCCCCAGGCCCGCCATGGCCGCGCGGTCTTCCGGACCAATCTCGGCAATGCCGCCCGCCGCCGCCGCGAGATCATCGCCGCCGCCCAGGCCGGCGAGCCGCCGCTGGCGCGCGATTGGCACGACCTCCCCATGCGCGACCTCGGCCGCGGCCGGCACGTCCTCGCCGTCCCGCTCACCGAGGTCGGCGGATTTGCCGGCAAGGCCTGCTTCATCCCCGCGGGATCGGATCTCCCGGAATGGCCCGATGGAGGCAATCTCTCCATCAAGGTCGCCCCGGCCCACACCGCGTGCGCCAACACCGTCTACACCGCCTTTGTCCGCCAGTTCGGCGCCGCCTGCCACACCAGCCCCCACACGCCCCGCAACGCCGAGCTTGCCGCGCCCCTCCTTGCCCAGAACTACACCGTGATCCCCCCCTCCGGCACGTTCCGCGATCTGATTGCCCGGCTCGACACCATCGTCACCGTGATGCGCTTCCGCATCGTCCAGCTCCTCCCGATCCACCCCGTTCCCACCACCTTCGCCCGCATGGGGCTTTATGGCTCGCCCTTTGCCGCGCGCGACCTGTTTGATGTCGATCCGGCGCTCGCCGTGTTCGACACCCGCGCCACCCCGATCGACCAGTTCCGCGAACTGGTCGACGCCGTCCACGCCCGCAGCGCCCGCCTCTTCCTCGATATTCCGGCCAATCACACCGGCTGGGCCTCGGCCCTGCTCACCCACCACCCCGACTGGTTCCGCCGCGCCCCCGACGGCGCCTTTCAGTCGCCCGGCGCCTGGGGCGTGATCTGGGACGATCTCGTCGAGCTCGACTTCGCTAACGGCGGCCTCCGCGCCTTCATGGCCGAGGTCTTCCTCTTCTGGTGCCGCCAGGGCGTGGACGGCTTCCGCTGTGACGCGGGGTACATGATCCCCGCCGAGACCTGGACTTACGTCACCGCCTGCGTGCGCGAGTCCTTCCCCGAAACCGTCTTTCTCCTCGAGGGCCTCGGCGGCAAAATCGAGACCACCGACCACCTGCTCACCGCCGCCAACATCGACTGGGCCTACTCCGAGGCGTTCCAAATGGAGGACCGCGCCGCCTTCGAGCGCGACTTTCCGCCCGCCATCGTCCGCTCCGAAACGTGCGGGCCGCTGATCCAGTTCGCCGAAAACCACGACAACAACCGCCTCGCCGCGCGCTCCGAGACCTGGGCGCGCATGCGCACCGCCCTCGCCGCGCTCCTCTCCCAACAGGGCGCGTTCGGCATCACTGCGGGCGTCGAATGGTTCGCCTCCGCCAAGCTCGACGTCCACGGCGCGTCGTCCCTCAACTGGGACGCCCCCCGCAACCAGGTCGCCGCCATCGCCCGCCTCAACACCCTCCTCGCCAGCCACCCCGCCTTCGGTCCCGGCGCCGCCATAACCCTCGTCCAGACCGGCGCCGGCAACACCCTGGCCATCCTCCGAACCCCGCCGACAGGCCGGGGCGCGCCGCTGCTGGCCCTCGTCAACCTCGACCCCGACCGGCCGCAGCCGGCTGCCTGGCCGACCGGCCGCTTCCCCGCCGCCGCCGGTTCGCCCCTCTGGGACCTGCTCTCCGGCGAGCCGTGCGACGACCCGGCCGGCCAGACGATCCTCTCTCCCGGCCAGGTCCGCTGTCTCACCGCCGACCCCGCCGATCTCCCCGCGCTTGACGCCGCCCTGCGCGCGCCCTCTGCCGAGCCGCCCGCCGTCCGCGCCCGCCGCCGCAACCTCCTCGCGCTCCGTGTGTCCGGCTGGCTGGCGCACGCACGGGAGGGAGCGGATCCCGACACCCTCGGCGCGGCCCTCGCGGCCGACCCGCGCGCCTTCTGCGCCCCCGCCTTGGCTCTCGCCCCCTTCACCCTCTGGACGTTCCCCGCCGACACCCGCCGCGTCGTCCCGGTCCCCCCGGGCCATCTCCTGTTCATCCGGGCGCCCGCGCCGTTCCGGGTCCGCCTCTCCGACGCCGGTGCCGTCCTCGCCTCGGAGGATTCGGTGCCCTTTGACGACGGCTCGCACGGCACGTTCCTCCGGCTGCCCGACACCCGACACGCCACCGCCCATCGCTCCTGCGCGCTCGACCTCTCGGTCTTCGACGCCGCCGGCGTCCGCCACGCTTCGGCCCGCGTCCTCGCCCTCGCCCCCGGCGGCGCCGTCCCGGTCCTGACGTGCTTCCGGGACGGGGCGCTCCGCGATCCCGCCCTCGGCGCCCTCCTCGCCAACGGCCGCGGCGCCATGTCCCAGGTCCGCGCCGCGTGGGGCGAAATCCGGAGCCAGTACGACGCCCTGTTGGCCATCAACCCCGATCCCCGCGTTCCGTGTGATCGCCGCATCTTCTTCACCCGCTGCCGCACGTGGCTGCGCCAATGCGGCTACTCCCATGCGGTCGATGCGTCCTGCCTCCAGACCTTCGCGAGCGACCCGGCGAGCAACGCCGTGGCGTGGCATTTTCACGTCCCCTGCGGCATGGGGCGCTGGACGCCGGTCACCGTGACCCTCTCCCTCGAGCGCGGCCGCAACCGGGCGTGCCTCGCCATCGCCCGCGGCCGGGTCGGCGACACCGAGGCCGACCGTCGCGCCGATACCCTGGCCGACGACGATCCCGTCACGCTGGTCCTCCGGCCCGACATCGAGTGGCGCTCGTTTCACGAAACCACCCGCGCCCTGACCGGCCCCGAACACGACTGGCCCCGCGCCATCCGGTCCGAAGCCTGCGGCTTCATCTTCACGCCCGCCGCGGGGGAGATCTGCTCCATCCGCATCCCCGGCGCCGCCTGGAACCCCGCGCCCGAGTGGACCTACTGCGTCGCGCATCCCGAGGAAGCCGACCGCGGCCTTGCCCCCCAAGGCGACCTCTTCTCGCCCGGCTGGTTCGGGATCACCCTCTGCGGCGGCGAATCCGCCACCCTCGTTGCCGAACGCGCCGACCCGCCCGGCACCCGGCCCGCGCCGAAGCTGCAGGCGCAGGGGCGCGGAGCGTCCCCGGCGATGCGCGACGCGCTGGCGTCCGCGCTCGACGCCTATCTCGTCACCCGCGACGACCTCCTCACGGTGATCGCCGGCTACCCGTGGTTCCTCGACTGGGGCCGCGACACCCTGATCGTCCTCCGCGGCCTCATCGCGGCTGGCCGCACCGCCGAGGCCCGCGCCGTCCTGCGCGAGTTCGGCCGCTTCGAACGCGCGGGCACCCTCCCGAACATGATCCGCGGCAACGACGACGCCAACCGCGACACCTCCGACGCGCCGCTCTGGTTCTGCGTCGTCTGCGCCGACCTCGCCCGCGTCCTCGGCCCGCGCGCGGTCCTGATGCTCGACTGCGGCGGGCGCCCACTCGCCGATGTCGTCGCCTCGATCCTGACACACTACCGAGACGGAACGCCCAACGGCATTCGCGCCGATCCCGGCAGCGGCCTGATCTACAGCCCCGCGCACTTCACCTGGATGGACACCAACCACCCCGCCGCCACGCCGCGTCAGGGCTACCCGGTCGAGATCCAGGCCCTCTGGATCGCCGCCCTCCGCTTTGCCGCGCGGCATCTCGTCCGGCGCGTGCCGTGGGCCGCCGCCCAGGCCGTCCGCGCGCAGGCGTCGCTCGACGCCCTCTTCTGGCTCCCCGGCCGCGCCCTCCCCGGCGCCGAAGCCTCGGCATGGCTCGCCGACTGCCTCCGCGCCGAACCGGGCGTCTCCGCCGCGCAGGCGGTTCCCGAAGACGCCCTCCGCCCCAACCAGCTCCTCGCCGTGACCCTGGGCGCCCTCGCCGACCCCCGCCGCGCCGAAGCGGTGGTCCGGGCGTGCGAGTGCCTCCTGGTGCCCGGCGGCATCCGCTCGCTCGCCGACCGCCCCGTCGCCACGGGCCTCCCGGTCTGGCGCGACGGCGCGCTCCTCAATGATCCCGCCAATCCCTACTGGGGTGCCTACCGCGGCGACGAGGACACCCGCCGCAAGCCCGCCTATCACAACGGCACCGCCTGGACCTGGCCATTCCCGCTCTACGCCGAGGCCCTGCTCGCGGTCTACGGCCCCGCCGCCCGCGACACCGCCCGCGCCCTGCTGGGCTCCGCCACCGAATTGCTCAACACCGGCTGCGTCGGCCAGATTCCCGAGATCCTCGACGGCGACGCCCCACACGCCCAGCGCGGTTGCCCCGCCCAGGCCTGGGGCGTCTCGGAACTGCTGCGGGTGTGGGACCTGACCGGCGCTTGACGCGCCCGGCTCCATCTGCTATCTTTCATCCATTCTTTTGGCGCCTTTGGGCCAACGTAGCTCAGTTGGTAGAGCAGCTCATTCGTAATGAGCAGGTCGTCCGTTCGATCCGGATCGTTGGCTCCATCTCTCCATGAAACACAGCCTATCCATTGCGCGGGGCCTCGCACTGGCCGCATGGGCGGCAGGCGCCGCCGGTGCGGCGGTCACGGGAGAGTCTGCCACCGCGCCGTCCGCCCAGCCGCAGACCACCGGCGACTCCTTCACGCCCTATCAGGTGATCATCGACCGGGCGATCTTCGGCAAGCCCCCGCCGGCCCGAACCGCTGCCGCAGCAGCCGAGACGGTTCCCGATCTCACCCAGAAGCAGGCCGAGGCGCTCGCCAGGAAGATCACCCTGTGCGCCGTCAACCGAACCCCCTCCGACAACACCGCCGTCGGCCTCATTGACAACGACGCCAAACCGCCCCGCAACCTCTACCTCAACGTCGGCGACACCGTCGACGGCTACACCGTCCTCGCCGCCGACTGCGACGCCGAAACCGCCACCATCGAAAAGGACGGCGTCGTCATCTCCCTCCAGCTCGGCAAGGGGCTGATCACCCCCGGCGCGCCGGCTGTGTCCACGGCCGACCGAGGGCACTCCCTGCGCGCGCTCGGCAGAGCTCCATCCCACGACGAATCCGCCGCAGCATCCGTCCAGACGGGCGTCATCCGCCGTCCCTTCCAGGCGGGCTCCCCCCGCATGGCCGGACTGTCGGCCCAGCAGCGCGAGGCCATGGAGCAGCGGCGGATGGAAATCAACAAGATCCGCGAGGAAGGCGGTGACGTCGGGTCTTACATGGAGAAGCTGCGCGAACGCCGAACTCAGGAGCACGCCGCCAGGGCCGCCGCCGAGGATGCCGCCCGCCAGAAGATCCAGGAACTCGCCCGCCAGATGACCGAGGAGGAACTCCGCAAGCGGGAGCGCGAGATCAACCTGAGCCTGATCGAGGACGGCGCCCACCCGATCTCCGACATCGAGCTGACGCCCGAAGAAGAGGCCGCCCTGGTGAAAAAGGGCGTGCTGTAGCCCGTCGCCGCGCGGCTGCGTGTTTTCTGGTGTGCGTATTATTTCTGCTTTTCAGCTTTCAGCTTTCTCTTTCCCGCCCCACGTGCTATACTCTCCACCATGAAACGCGGCCTGTACAGTCCTTTTGCGTTGGGCCTTGCCGTCGCGGCGACGGCGTCCTGGGGCTTGGCGTCCGTCGCGCCGCCGAAGAGCAGTTTCGCACCCTACCAGGTGATCATCGACCGTGCGATCTTCGGCAAGCCCCCGCCGGCCAAGGCCGCCCCTGCATCCGCGCCGCTTGCCGACACCGCCCAGAAGCAGGCCGAGGCGCTGGCCAAAAAGATCACCCTGTGCGCCGTCAACCGCACCCCCGCCGACAACACCGCCGTCGGGCTGATTGACAACGACGCCAAACCGCCCCGCAATCTCTACCTCAACGTCGGCGACACCGTCGACGGCTACACCATCCTCGCCGCCGACTGCGACGCCGAAACCGCCACCATCGAGAAGGACGGCGTCGTCATCTCCCTCCGTCTCGGCAAGGGCCTGGTGGTCACCGCCGCCTCCGCACCGGCGGCACCCGCTCTCGCCGCGGCGACGGCAAGCGCAAGCGACCCAATCCCCGCATCGCCGACGGCCCCGCAGCCCCCTCCCGAGCCGGTCCTCAAGACCGCGACCGAACAACTTATTTCCATGGCCGTGGGCGGATCACCGGGTGTCGAGGTTCCGCCCCTTCCGGTTTCAGCAGATGATGACCTCGGCGAGGATGCGGCCACCGCCATGAAAGCCACGATTGTGATTCCGGAGCATGCGTCCGACGACGACGCCAACCACCTGGCGAACGTCGGCTGGGCCAAGGTGGATATGCAGGCGCACATCAAGGAGGGCGGCACCGCCGTGTCGTATATCAAGCAGCTTGAGGAGCGGCGGAATGAAGAGGCGCGCCGCCAGCAGGCGGCCCGCGCCGAAGCCGAGGCCAGGATCGTGGAGCTGGCCAAGAAACTCAGCGAGCAGGAGTTGCAGAAACAGCGCAAGGCCCTCAATCAGTGGTTGGTCGACAACGAGGTCGAGCCTTTGGAGGACCCCGCCGAGGAGGAGGAGTAGGCGCCGTTATTACCGCGCGGCGGCATTATTGCCGCCGGTCTCCCCGCTCCCGGCCGCGATCCCGGCAGCCAGCCCGTTCATCTCCAGGCACCGCTCGCGCGTGAGCGCTTCCTGACGCCCGGTCCAGGCATACGGCGACAGGATGAGCACGCGCCCCTGGGCGCACAGGTCGAAATAGCGCCCATCCGGCTTGTACAGCGGCCTGAAGCCGCCGCCCTTTAGCACGATCACGCGGGCCTGAGACATGGCGAGCGCCAGCCCGACCATCGCCCGCTCCCCCGGTGAGATGAATGGCGACACCATCACCGCATCCCGCCGTAGCTTCGCCGCCACCTCCGCGCGCATCGCCTCCAGCCCCGCCTCTGTCACGCTGCGCGAAACCCGCACCGCCAGCCGCCACGGCGCCTGCAGCAGGAACGGATTGCCAAACCCGGTCCACGTCCACCCGTCCGGGAGCGGCGGCAGGCTCGGCGCCTCCAGCGCCTCGATCCGGGTGAACAGATCGGGATGCGCCCGCTTCAGCCGATACCGCCTGGGATTGTCGAGGATGTAGTCGTGGTAGGCGTGGATGCTCGCGGGATTGAGCGCGATCAGATCGTGATACCCCTCGTCCCAGACGCCGAGACCGGCATCGCCCGTCAGCGCGCGCAATTCCGAAGTCACACCGCTCTTGAAGCCGCGCATGATCGCGCCGAGCGGCCGCGGCAGCCGCTCGCGCACGCAGAGGATGCCGTGGAGGTGGTCGGGCATGACGCAGAGCGTCGAGGTCTCGAGCTGCGGCGTGAACGCCGGCATCTTGCGCCACGCCTGCAGCACGCACAGTCCCTCGGGCGAAAGCTCCACCCCCGCCTCCTCGATGCGCCCAAACAGCGGCCTGCGCGGCGCGGTCGTGAGCGTGATCAGGTAAAAGCCCACGCCGGTGTAATCATGCCAGAAGGCCCGCTTGCCCTGCATGGGACGCCCTCCTGATGCGGCCCGATAACGGCCCGCCGCGTTCATAAGCCCTTATTACTGCGCCGGGCCGTTATCGGCACGGTACCCCTTGCGCCGGGCCGTTATCGGCACGGTGCCCCTTGCGCCGGGCCGTTATCGGCACGGTGCCCCTTGCGCCGGTGGGAAGCGCCTGCTGCGCAGCACGCCCCACCTGCACAGGCGGTATTGCGCCGCCACCGCGAGGCACCCCAGCCCGTATTTCACGCTGCGCCGGAAGGAGATCGAAGAAGCCTCGTCGTTATAGACCGTCGGGCAGGAGATCTCCGCCACCACCGCGCCCGTCCACAGGATTTCGGCCAGCATCTGCGCGTCAAAGGCGAAGTCGTCGCTATTCGCCTCCAGCGGCAGCTTCTCCAGCAACTCGCGCGAAAAGGCCCGGTAGCCGGTGTGGTATTCGGAGAGCTTCGCGCCGAAAAGGAGGTTCATCGCCGCGGTCAGGAACCGGTTGCTCACATACTTCCACAGCGGCATCCCGCCCGTGAGCGCATGGCCGCCCAAAATCCGCGACCCCAGCACGCAGGGATAGAGACCGCTGGCGATCAGCGACGCCATCGCCGGGATCAGCCGGGGGGTGTACTGGCAATCGGGGTGGACCATGACGACCACGTCCGCCCCCGCCGCCAGCGCCAGCCGGTAGCAGCTCTTCTGGTTGCCGCCGTAGCCGGTGTTCACCGCGTGCCGGTGCACCCGCGCGTCCGGCAGGGTCCGGGCAATCTCCACCGTCCGGTCCTGGCTGGCGTCGTCCACCACGATCACCGCATCCACCACCCCCTGCGCCATCACCTCGTCGTAGGCGCGCCGCAGGGTCTTCTCCGCGTTGTACGCGGGCATCACGACGACGATCTTCTTTTTTTTGCACATGATGACGGTCCGTTGGCCTATTCCTCCGGAGGTACAAGCGCGCCGTTTGCAAGGGAAAGAAGCGTGTCCATCAGCACCGAGTAGGCGTAGGGGCCATAAGACGCCGACGTGCCGTCCAAGCCATCCCTGTCAAAGCTCTTGTAATACATGACGCATCGCGGATCGGGATTTCCCCCGAGCCCGCACGCCAGACCGACCCCTTTCATCACCACTTTCGTCGCGCGGTTCTGCCGGATCGCCGCATCGGCCACATCCACGCCCAGCGTCCGGACATTGATCACGGCCCATCGCCCGGCGCATGCGAGCCTGTCATCTCCGTCTGGATCGTTGACGAGGTAGATCGTCAGCGCTGCGAGCGGTTCATCCGCCCGCAGCGCGCCCGCGCGCGCGATCAGCCGGGACTGGCTTTCGGCGGACAGCTCCCGGACCACCAGGTTCACAGGCAGGACCTCGCGCGTCTCGGCAACCGCCGCCCGCAACGCCGCTGCGTCCAGAGCCCCACCGACATTCACAATGGCGATATGCGACGGACCAGGCGGGGTCAGGGAAGGGGCGGCTCCAGGCGGATGATGCAGACATCCCGTCAGCGTCAGCGCGGAGGCCATCAGCGAGAAACACGTCATCGCTTTTTGATTCATGAAGACCGACTCCTTATTTTGTCCAGGGCGTGTTGATCAGCCCGATGAAACTTCCTCTTTCGTCCGTTGGCAGCACACAGGCGCGCACCCGGCGGAAATCCAATATCGCCGCGCCCGGCGGCAATGAGAACCCGGGGTCTGGCCGTGGCACAAAGAACGCCCACGTGGAAGACATCCTCAATTGGCCCATGTCCGCCGTCTGCTGCATCGCGACCACCGGACAGCCAAACGCCTCCCCCACCGCCTTCATCAGCGGTGTCAGATCGAGATGCCAGTTGCTGATGTTGATCGCCAGGATGCCGTCGGGCTCCAGACGGTCAAAGTAGAGCTGGTACGCTTCCCGCGTGGACAGGTGATATGGGATGTTGTCCCCCGTGAACGGATCAATGACGAGCACATCAAACTTCGCCCCCCCGGCGCGTCGCTCTTTCTCAAGCTCCTTGCGCGCGTCGCCCATCACGACCTCGACTCGCCCCGGCGCGCCGCTGATGAAGGTGAACAGGCTCGCATTCGTGGCGACCCGCGCCACTTCCGGACTGATTTCATAGCACCGGTACACGTCGTTGCTCCTGGAATAGGCGCAGATCACCCCCACACCCATGCCGACCAGCCCCACGCGCATCGGCTTGCCGCTCTTGTATCTGGGATGCTGCAACACACCCACACCCCCGGAATCCGGCGTGAAATAGGCCGATGGCGCCCGCTTCAGGTCCGGGAAAAAAGCCTCGATGCCGTGCAGCGTGGTGCCGTGCATGAAATCACGAACCACCCCTTCGGTTGCGCCTTTCTTTCCGCGCCGCTCAAAAACCCGCACCACGCCAAAAAACCCGCGCGCACGATAGATGCAGCTCCTGTCCGCCAGACTCGGCGCCACGGCCTTGTAGCCCATGGCCGCGACAAACGCCAGAACGACCGCCACCAGTGTGACGCGCCAGGCAAGCCGATGCACAATCGCGCCGTCTCTGAAGACGTAAGCCAGCACGAATCCCAGCATCGCCAGCAACGCGATCGGATATTCCGTCACGCTGCTGAATACCAGCGGCGCAACCAGAGAGGCGAGCAGACCGCCAGCGGCCCCTCCCATCGCGTTGAACAGATAGAAACGGGTCAGGTGATGCCCCCCCGGCCGAATGCGGTAGAGCCACCCATGCAGGAATGCGCACCCGAAAAAGCACAGCCCCAGCCCCGCAATCAACGCCAGCTTGAAATTCCCCTTCCCGAAGGTGAGCGCCTGGTTCCAAAGGGCGCAGCCCACGCATACCAGCGTCAGCCCCGCGAACAGGGGGAGAAACCGCCGCATGCCGTCCCGGAATCCGACGACATAACTCAGAAGAAAGGCGCCCAGCAGCGCAACCCAGAGCAGCGGCAATGGCATCACATCCAGTGTGAGATGCGCCGTGACCGCATTCAGAAGAAAGACGCTTGTGGCCGGCAACACCAGCCAGAGCGCCTGAGTGGCCCGCGGATAGGCGTCCGGACGCGGGGATGGCGCGTCTGGAAACTCCCCGCGCGGGGATGCGGTTGCGCGCAGACGCTTGGACAGCCGGAAAAGAAGAATCGCATAACACGCCAGACCTGCGGCAAATCCCTGCCACTGCGCCGCGAGCGATACGAACGGTTCAAGAATGAACGGGTAGAAAAGCAGCCCGCAGAAGCTGCCGAGATTCGAAACGGCGTACAGGCGATAAACCGTTGAGGACGAAAAGGCCGCATCGCCTGATCGCGCGCGCGCGTCTTGTCCACCGTCCGCTTGCCGCCCTTCGCCTTGAATCAACCAGAATTGGACCAGCGATGAATTGGCCGAGAGCAGCACATACGGCAGGCCCACGAAGACCAGCACGCACACGAGCACTTCGAGCGCCGGCATGCCGCTGTTCCCAATATGGGCCTTCAACGCCGGACGGAAATGCGCGAAGGCCAGCGTCCAGACCACCGCCAGCCCCAGCAGCCCGATGTGTATCCGGGCGCGGACCCGTTCGCCCGTTGGATCCCGATGCGCCATCAGGTGAGCGTAGAAATACCCCGCCAGGAGCAAGACCTGGTACGCGCACAGGCACACGACCCACACCGCCGCCGTCCCTCCGAATGAGGGCAGCAGCGTCCGCCCCACCAACGGCTGCAAGCCGAATAACAGGAACGCGCCGAGAAAGATCGTCAGGGCCGGCAGATGCTTGCTCATGGGTGATCCGCTTTCTCTTCTCCATTGCGTTGGGCGAACGGCCCGGGACGCCTCACCTGATCGGCGCGCAAAACCAGAATCTGGATCCGATTGCCCGGCAGCCAGCACCGGGCCGGATACGCCGCCACAATCGTATAACCGGGATAGACCAGGTTGGAGATGATGTAGTCCTCATCGCCCGTCCCAAAGGGCCGGTTCGGACACGTCCCCATCCAGCGGGTCTCGGGCGTGTGCTTGTAGTAGCCGTTGAACTCGAACCCCGCGTCTATCCGTCCGGCGGCAATGCCCGACCGCATCAGGTCGCCGGCCGCCCGCCACTTGACCCGGTTGATCTCGATGTAATCGTGCGCGCCCGCCACGGTGCCGAGCGAGAAGAGCAGCAGAACGCACCCGCACAGAATCTTGACCCGTGCCCCGACGCCGCCCGCGCGCCCCTGTATGTGGAGCAGCAACGCCAAGGCCAGCAGCAGCACGCAGGGCAGCAGATGCCGGTCAAATGGATACGACAACACCAACGGCAGTAAATAGGCGGGCACCGCAAGGATCAGGAAGAGGACCGCCCCGTGTTCGCCCTCCAGCGCCCGGCCCCGCCACAGACGCCCCGCCCAGAACGCGAGACGCAACGCGATGAACCCGGCGAACGCGATCGCGCCGGATACCCCCGCCGCCGTCACCACCCACCAGTAGACCCGCGGGATGGGACGCGCCAGCCAGATGCCCCAGGAACCCTCAATGGCTGGTTCGCCACCCAACAACACCGGACCGAACCCGTAGCGGTTGATCACATTCTGCGACCACGGCATCACGTTCTCGTCCACGAAGAGGGCCATCAGCAGCAGGATCGCAACCGTCACCGCACCCGCCCCCCCGAAGACCAGCCACTCCGCCCGCCCGCGCGGCGGACGGACGGCCAGCGCAACCGCCAGCAGGGGAAAGAGGAACCACCCCATGTAGGCGGTCAGCAACTGGAAGGCTTCGGCAGACCGCTGAAAGACCAGCACGGGGTTTCTGAGGTTCTCCCACACCGTGTCGGTCTGATGGTCGTAGGCCGGCGGTAACACACCCCCCGACCGCAGCCACCCCATGAAAACCCCGTACGCCACAAGGCACACCAGCAGCGGCAGCAACGCCGCGCCCAAATGCCACGCCCAGCGCCCGCGCCGGACGCAGACGAGCGACGCGCAGGCGAAGGCGAGCGGCACCGCCAGCGAAACCTGCCGCGTGAGCACCGCCGCCACCGACAGGACCGTCCCCATGAGCAGCGGCGGCACGCGCGCTCCCGCGCCGTCTCCCCGGAGATGACGCACCCAGAACCACGCCGCCCCCGCCGCAAGCACCGCGCCGGTGACGTCGGTCATGTAGGTGCAGGATAACAGGAAGTAGAGCGGATTGAAACCGACCATCGCCGCCACCATCCACAACGCCCACCGGGGCAGTCCGAGCGCCCGGCATATGCCGCACACACCCACGAGACCCGCCGCGCCCAGCGCAATCGTCGAGACCTTGAGCGCCGTGAACGAGAACCCCGCCGGCAGACAGAATAGCGCGCCCCACAGGGTGTGGGTCACCAGCGTCATCGCGCCCCATCCGCAGGGCGTGAACCGGCCGGCATACAGCAGATCCCGCACCGTCCGCGCATAGCTCCAGTCGTCGTTCAACGCAAACTCGCCCAGCGGATTCGCCAGCGCCACCGCCGCCAGCCAGCAGGCGATCACCAGCGCCGTGTCCAGCGCGTGGCTGCGTGAACCGGACGCCCACCCGGATCGGGACACTGTGCCACCGTTAGTGCTCATGCGCCAGTTTCTCTTTTAAATCGCGAATCATCAAGGCAAATTTCTCGTTGCCGGGCGCCAGCCGCTGCGCCGCCTCGATCGCCATCAGCGCCTCCGCCCATTTGCCCTGCTTGTAACACGCCATGCCGAGCCATTCGTGAGCGACCGGATTGTAGGGATCGGCCGGCAGGCTCTCACGCAACAGCCCTTCCGCCTCCCCGGCGTCGCCGCGCAGCAGCCGGTAGTAGGCCAGCCCGTGCCAGGCGCCGATCTCCTCCGCCTTCAACCGCACAGCCTGCGGACGCGCCATGATCTCAATCATGGCCTCCAATGCCATCGCGCCCGCCGCGTCGGTCGCGCTGGCGTCGCCGCCCTTGAGCAGGGTCCAAAGCGCGAGGTTTCCCAGGGTCTGCGCGTCCCGGTAGCTCTCCACCGCGCGCTGGTAGTACGCCCCCGCAAGCGCGTGCCGCGCCGGATCACGGAAATAGGCGTTGCCGAGCGTGGTCAACGCCACCGGGTTGCGCGGATCCAGAGCCACCGCCCGGCTGAAGAGCGATTCGGTGTCGCGCCAGTAACGCGAATAGTGGAGCGTCGCCGCCGCGTAGCCCGCGAGCAGCAGACAGCCCGCCGCCGCCAGCCGCCTCCCCCGAAACCCCGTCCGGGCCAATGCCAGACTCAGCCCCAACGTGGGCAAGTAGGTGTAGCGGTCGGCGTGCGCCGCGCTGCCGACGTGTATCAGCCCCAGCATCGGCGCCAGCCCGCACAGAAACCACCCGACGGCCAGCGTGCACGCCGGACGCCTCCGCCAGCAGACCGCCGCGCTGACCGCAAGCGCCGCGACCACGACAAGCCCAACCCCGACGCGCATCACCGATAACGGCCGGTGAAGCATGTAGAAGCAATTCAACCCCGATGGCCAGATGATCTGCCTCACATACACCGAGATGGAGATGGCCGCGTTCCCCAGCCGCGTCCCCCACGGCAGATCCGACATGGCCGCCGCCTGATAGCGCATCGTCACCAGCAGCATCCCCGCCGCCATCGCCCCCATCAGCGCCAGCGGCTTCCACCGCACCCGCCCCGTCTCCAACCACTCGACCAGCCCCAGATAAACCGGAAAGACCAGCATCGTCGGCTTGGAGAGATACCCGGCCATGAAGCAGGAGAGGGTGAGGATGAATGCCAGTGAGGCGCTTGCGCCAGCAATTCTAATTTTGGAGATGGGACCATCGGCGTCGGGGTCGGTATCGGTATCGGTATCGATAAAACCAACGGAAATTCGACCCCGATTCCGATACCGACCCCGACCCCGATGACTCAATCGCCTCATAATTAGAATTGCTGCGCTTGCGCCCCCTCCCGTGGCACGGGCATCCTGCCCGTGGTTCATGGGCGGGACGCCCATGCCACACCCGCTCCTCAGACCAGGCTCCGCCGGAGCCTCGCCGCCGCGGAGCCGCACGTGCTTCGCCCAGGCCATCAGCCCCAGCAGACAGAATAGCCCTGACAAGACATCCTTGCGGCTGGAAATCCACGCCACGCTCTCCACGCGCAGGGGATGCAGGGACCAGAACAACGCGGCCAGCGCCGCCAGGGCCAACGGACCGGCACCCCGCGACAACAACGCCAGCAGAAGAAAGAGCAGGGCCGCGTTGATCGCGTGGAGCGCCGCGTTGTGCAGATGAAAGGCGCCCGCATTCTCAATCCCGAAGCAGTGACGGTCCGCCATCAGACTCAACACCGTCACGGGATGCCAGTTGCCCGCGATGTTGCGCGTGAAGGCCTGCTTCAACCCCTCACGCGTGAATCCGCTGCGCACCGTCTCGCAATGCGTCACGTAGATGCCGTCATCAAAATCGAGGAACCCATGCTGACGCGTCGGCCAGTAGAGGGCGAAGCTGACCAGTCCCACCCCGATGGCCATCAGCCAGTAGCGATGTGAAGCTCGTGCAAAACGCCTTGTGGCATGGGCGTCCCGCCCATGAATCACGGGCAGGATGCCCGTGCCACCGTGGCTGACAAGGGGGTCTGCACGCGCAGATTTCAGAGGCCAGTGGTCCGTATTCAGAATGGGGAACCTTCTCATGAGCTACGTGTACCCTGAGGCGATTGCAGAATGGCCGCGAAAGAACGCAAAGAACGCAAAACAGGGAGTTTCTTTGTATTCCTTGCGCTCTTTTGCGGCAACTCCGGGGGGGTACATGAGGTTCAACGGTATAGGTTATTTGTTAACAGCGCCTTAAGCAAGCGCCCTGACGCAAAGAACCCGCACCAAGGGGTGCGGGTTCTTGTTTGATGCGCATGTGAGCCGATCAGTTTACTTGCGGATTCTCCGGCGCAGTCCCACAGCCGCCGCGCCAATGGCCAGCAGCGCCATCGAGGTCGGTTCTGGAACCGTCGCCCATGTGCCGGCGCCAGCGGCATCGAAGTTCGAGGTCAAGAAGAAACCATCGCTGTTCGCTGATAATGCCTCCGAGAATCCAACCGCATTGCCGGAGTAGAGGTTATAGTAGGTCCCCGAGATGGTGATCATCGTCAGGGGGACGTTGTTCATGTCGTCCCAAGGGTTAGCGTCCGCAACGCCAAAGAGCGCCTTGGTCACAGGATCCTCGGTCTGAGTGAACGCGCCATCATTAAACGTGTTGGGACCGGATGTCGCGGTGAACAGCGGCACGATCAAAGCACCGCCCTGATTCACCCAACCGCCTGAACCCGCGTTCATGGACGGATCCCACTTGACTTCCGTCACGCTGCCCAAGACCAGCATCATGGGGAGTCCCGGATTGGCCCACGAGAACCCTGAGTCAGGCGTTCCGTTTTGGTTGTCATAAAAATTAGCGTCCACACCCCATGTCAGCGTGGCTGCCTGTGAGGCGACCGCCATCAATGCGACAGCGGCGATTGTGAGCATTTTTTTCATTTTCATTTCTCTCTTCTTTTTCGCTCTGCCGTGCGAACGCCAGAGGTATCGGTTCTGTTTACATCCTGCGTCGGTGATCGACGCAGGAAAAGGTTACGAGGACTATTCCAGCGTGTAGGGGGCGACTTCCGTTGTAAGGACAAGTGTTGCCTCTGGCGACGAATTGTTCACATAGAAGAAACCCTGATTCATGGCGATCTTGACGTTGGCCGGAACCGTGGTCGAAGTCTTTACCCACTTATTAGCCAAGGATGCAAGGTTCTTGCCCGAACCGTTGTGCAGGAAGTAGACATCGTACTTGTTGGCATCCAGATTCCAGACCGTGATGTTGTCTGCGGAGCCAGCTCCTGTGCCCTTCCTCGCGCTGCTGGTCGCCCAGTTGATGATGACCTTGCCGTCGGGGCCGTCGTTGTTCAGCCACCAATCGCTGGTGAAGGGGCTGGCGATCATGTTGAACCCGAACGGGATGGTCAGCGTCTTGGGGTCGGTGCCGACCACCTGTCCGGCAATCTGCACGACCTCGTTGCTGGTGTTGATATTGTTGTAGAAGAACCCGGTTTGCGGCGTGATCGCCACACTGGCCGGAACCGTGGTCGAAGTCTTTACCCACTTATTCGCCAGAGAGGCGAGGTTCTTGCCCGAACCGTTGTGCAGGAAGTAGACGTCGTACTTGTTCGCGCCGAGGTTCCAGATCTGGATGTTGTCAGCAGAGCCTGCACTCGTACCCATCTTCAGGCCTGGCGTGGTGCCGGGAATGACCTCCTGAATGTCCATGGATCCGCCCGTGACCTTGTCAAACGACAGGCCAACCTGATTGAAGCCGATCTTCAGCGTGGCGGTGTTATAGCCCACCACATTCACACTCGTCACTTCCGCCATCAGCGCCGTGGCGACCAGACCCGCCGCGAGTGTCATCACTAACTGTTTCATGAGCTGTCTCCTTAAGTTGGACCTGTCTGTGACCCGGTCACAGCGACACCTGTTTCAAGATGTCGTGATGAGGATACTCCCATCCGTACCAACTTGTCAATGCCTTTTCTGAACTTTTTTGGATTCGACCCACCCGGGCAGAACCCAACTTTTTTTTCGATGCAGATAGATTACACCAGCAGGCACAATATTGGCAAGTGGAAAAAATTATTTTTTGGAGGACAGCGGGGATGGGGGAGAGCGAGGAGGAAGAGAGTGTGTGGGTGTGTGGGTGTGTGGGTGTGTGGGTGTGGGAGAGAGAAAGCAATCGGTGTCGGCGCGAAGCGGGTAGGGCGGGGCCGCCGGACCCGCCGCAGGCTGCAGGAAGAAAGCAATCGGTGTCAGCGCGAAGCGGGTAGGGCGGGGCCGCCGGACCCGCCGCAGGCTGCAGGAAGAAAGCAATCGGTGTCGGCGCGAAGCGGGTAGGGCGGGGCCGCCGGACCCGCCGCAGGCTGCAGGAAGAAAGCAATCGGTGTCAGCGCGACGCATCGGGTAGGGCAGCGGCGTCCCCGCCGCGCCGCAGGCTGCTGAGGCTCTTGCAAAACCCCCCGCAACGCGGCGCCTGACGGCTTGCGTCGCGGGGCGTTTTGTAAGCTGAATAGTCGCATCGCCCACCCTGGGCATACGCGA
>VGWG01000056.1 GCA_016873675.1 Lentisphaerota bacterium
TGGAAACCACCACCAACGGCGTGCCCGTGCGCTACTACATCTGGGGCGCCGGTCGGTTGCTGGGAATCATCGAAAGCGACGGCACCTTGCGCTGCGTGCATGCCGACGAGCAAGGCAGCGTCGTGGCCCTGTCCGACGGCAGCGGCAACGCCACAGACACCTTTGCCTACGGTCCTTATGGCGAAGACTGGGGGCGCACCGGCACCAACAGCCTTCCATTCCGGTGGTTGGGCGGACATGGCGTGTGGCGGGTGTCTGACGCCACCACGCTCCATCTCACCCGTCATCGCGCCTATGACACGATGCTCAAGCGGTTTCTTTCTTCCGATCCGATTGGCCTTGGTGGCGGCGCGAATCTGTACGGATATGCCAATGGAAACCCGCTAAGCTACATTGATCCGCTCGGTCTTTCCTGGGTTAATGTTTTGGGTGGCATTCGCATGGTAGGCGGGGTCTTGGAGTTTAGCGCCGGATATGCCTTCGCTGGTGCTTCAATTGCTTTTGGAACGGTTACGAGTCCTACGGTTATAGGTGGAGTTGTCGGAGCGGCAGGCGCTACGGGTGGCACACTTGTTGGTGCCCACGGCCTTGATACGCTCCAAGCCGGTTATCGCCAAATGATCAGTGGGGAACATGTCGATACGTTCACTTCCGAGCGGATACAAGATCAGGGAGTCTCGCGTCAGAATGCAAACCTTGTTGACGCAGGAATTGGCATGGCTGGGTCGATGGGTGCTGGCTTCGGCACAAGGGCTCTATCCGCAATTAACATAGCGGCCAAGTATCCGTTGGAAACCGCCGGAATGAATAGTGCCGAGATATTGGACAGGTGGGAAACAGGAAGCAGGGCACTCACCGATTACGACTTCAAATTACTTGGTGGAACTTCGACTTCTCCATTATTCAAAGCGGCATCCATCGAACAAGGGATAAATCTTGTCGGCGAAACAATGGCAACAGCACAGCGTCCTTTCGGACCGATTCTGATTTCCTATCTCTCTGCGTCGCTATGGTACACGGGACTAACCCCCAATGCTGCGTCAGGTGCAGGTATTCTTTCGGCTGCTTCGTACGGACTGTCAGCAGCCAGCAACGGCAATAAGTGAGAGAAATGCGAATGCGTTTATTCCCCGAATCTTTGTTGCACATATTGATTTTCTGGCTGACTTTGTTTAACCTAATCGGATTAGCCATGTTCATGCAGGCACTCTGGGTCTTTTGGCAGTCGACCAGCATTGTTCGCCATAGTCTTGATCTTGAAGGTCTTTTTGTGTTTGTGGCAACCGGCGCGCTGGATGCTATTTGTATTTATTCCGTGTATCGATCTACCACCCTCAAGAAATGACGAATTCGGAAGAGAAGCGGAAGCGGGTGACAGAAAAACCGAAATCGCACGATCCTTGCGCCCCGTCCGCTGTATTGGCATAATACCCGCATGTACTTCCGCGCCACCATCCGCCGCCTGTTTTCCGTCGCCTGTGCGACGGTGATGCTGTGCGCGTCGGCCGTTGCGCATGTTACGCGCGCGCCGGTCCCCCAGTTCGGGTCCGACAACGCCGTCACCAACAGCGTGGACGCCCGCGGCCGGAGCACCCGCTACGCACTCGACATCCTGGGGCGTCGCGCCCGCGTGACCTATCCATCCGGCCGGGCCGAAAGCTTTGCGCTCGACGCGCTCGGTCGCATGACTGCCTTCACCAACTCCGAAGGCCACGTCTATCGCCTCGCGTATGACGGCCAGTCCCGAATGGCGCTAAGTTAAGCCTTTCCACCCTCTTTGTCGCGAGCTTTGTCGAATCGCAACCGGTTCGCCTATAGAGGGTTCGACAAAGCTCGCGACAAAGGTCCGTTTATCAGAACCGCTTAACTTAGCGCCATTCGGGACGAGCCTTCTACCTCGTCCCAGCCGTTCGTGATCCAACCATTCGATCGTGTAGATGGCTATGGCGTTATCGGCCCGTTCGCGTAGGTGTCTGCGACCGTGGCGCGGTAATTCACGTCAAGCGCGGGTTGCAGGGCGAGAAGCGCGGCGATGCGGCGGGCGGTCTCGGTGACGTAACGCACCTCAGCCACAGTCAGGCCTCGCCCCAGCAAGGGCTTTTCGCGGTAGGAGAGCCATTTCTTGATGACCTGATACCCGCCTATCGTGTATGCCCACACCGGCGCGGGCACGTTGCGCCAACAGGTCAGGCCGTTCAGGTAGATGTCCAGCGTGTCGCCGGCCGTCTCCACCTTGCCGCGCCCCGGCATGGTCACACCTCCCTTGCCCGCATGACCCCACCCCGCCGTCAGGTCCAAGTCGCCCGCGTCGGCGTTGATCGGCTTGCCGTCGGTGCGGACGCACGCCGCCACGGCCTTGAGATCTCCGCGGATCGCGCCGCAGGTCACACCGGGAACGGGCGTTTCCGTGTCGAGCAGCGCCGCCACCTGCCGCCCCAAGGCTGCGGATGCCAGCACGGCGTCTTTCGTCGCGGGCGTAAGATGCAAGGATAGCGGCCACGTCCTGCGGAGCGGCCAGCGGCGCATTATGCGTCATCGCACGGTAAAGGTACTCGGCGAAGCGTTCGCGCAGCGCGTCGGGACAGGTGCGCGGGTGCGCGGCCAACTTCCAGAATTCCGCTTCGGTCGCGGCCAGCGTGAAACGCTCCAACTCCACCGCCTGACCGGAACCCGTGCGGCCAATCAGCGTAAAGGCGCGGTAATTTGTGACCAGAACAAGTCCGTAGTGGTCCCAATAGCGGGCGACTTGCTCGCTTACGATGATGTCCGCCATGTCCTCGGCGGGCGACTTCACTTCGATCACGCCACGGGCAGGATGAATGTTTTTGAGCGGGTTCGCCCCGGCTTCCTGCTTGGCTGCTTTGCTCTTGAACTGGTCGGCGGTGAACATGCCGCCGTCAGGCATACCCGCGC
The DNA here is from genome assembly GCA_016873675.1 of Lentisphaerota bacterium. NCBI lineage: Bacteria > Pseudomonadati > Lentisphaerota > Lentisphaerota bacterium. Next base: position 2,914 of record VGWG01000056.1, read on the forward strand.
CTTTGTTCTGAAGTTGGATCACACAGCGCACTTTTGGGGCCGGCTTCTTGCCGATCTCGTTCAAGAGCGTGGAAAGGGCGGTATAGTAAGACGTTTCCGCTGTTCCCGCACCTGTTGCGCGAATCGCCCCCATGTCGCTCAAATACTGTTCAACCGAATTCATAACGATCCCTTGCCGTGTCGGTCAAGCCCTCAAGCATTCCCGAAACTCAACACCGCCCACTTGTTGCGGCATATTCTGATTGGCAGAGCGTACCACATCGGGGCGAGGCTGTCAGCCATACATCTGAATCGCCCCTGTTGGATTACAATTCCTGTTGCTTGTGCGGGCGTGCGCCGGGTACACTGGACGCATGGACACATCATGCGGATTTCTGGAGGCCTTGGCGGCCAGGCAGCGCTTTGGCGTGCGGCAGGGACTGGAGGTGATGGAGGCGCTGATGGCGCAGATGGGCCGGCCCGAGTCGGGCCTGGCCCCCATTCATATCGCGGGGACGAATGGCAAGGGATCGGTGGCGGCGATGACCGATGCGGTGTTGCGGGCGGCCGGATTGACGTGCGGACGCTACACGTCGCCGCATTTGCAGCGCTTCAACGAGCGGATTTTCGTCAACGGCGCGGCGGTCGCCGACGCCGCCCTGGGCGAGGCGGGCCGGGCGGTCGAGGCGGCGGCGCGTGCGGCGGTTGCGGCGGGTGCCGAGGAACCCACGTTCTTTGAGTGTGCCACGGCGGCGGCTTTCGAGGTTTATCGGCGGGCGGGGGTGCGGCTGGTGGCGCTGGAGACCGGCCTCGGCGGCCGGCTGGATGCCACCAACGTGGTGACACCGCTCGTTTCGGTGATTACCCGGATCGGACTGGAGCACACGCAGTGGTTGGGGGATACGCTGGCGAAGATCGCGGGCGAGAAGGCGGGGATCATCAAGCCGGGGCGTCCGGTCGTCTGCGGCGCGATGCCCGACGAGGCGCGGGCGGTGATTCGGCGCCGGGCGGCGGATCTGGGGTGCCGTCTGGTGGACGCGGGCGAGGCCGTTTCGGTGTCGGCCGTGCGCTCGCGTCCCGAGGGGCTGGAGGCCCGGGTGTCGACGGCCTCGCGCGACCTCGGAAAAGTCACGCTGCCGCTGGGCGGCCTGTTTCAGTGTGAGAATCTCGCCACGGCGGTGGCGGCCCTCGAAGCCGCCGAGGAGGCGCTGGGGTTGCGTCTGCCCGATGCGGCGTTTCGCGAGGGGCTGGCGGGGGTATGTTGGCCGGGCCGTTTCCAACTCGTCTCGCGCGAGCCGCCGGTGATCGTGGACGGCGCGCACAACCCCGATTGCGCCGCGGCGCTGCGGGTGGCGCTGAAGAAATCGGGGCTGAGGGGTCCGCTGGGCCTGGTGGCCGGGTTTTGCGATGACAAGGACGCCGGCGCGTTCCTCAAGATTCTCGCGCCGTCGTTCGCGCGCGCCTGGGCGGTGACCATTCCGTCGCCGCGCGCGCTGGCCGGTGGCGCGGTGTCGGCGCTCATGCGCGCCCACGGACTCGCGGCCCGGGAGGCGGAGCTCGGCGACGCGTTGGACGAGGCCCGGGCCTGGGCGCTGGCCGAAGGCGGCGCGGTGGTGGTCTGCGGGTCGCTCTTTCTTGCGGGAGAGGCGCTGACGCGGCTGCACGCCTTTCCGTGGGCGACGCCAGCGGGCGCGGCCGATCCGAATGAGGCGTTCTTGGGCCGTCAGCGACGCGCCGCCGAACCGCCGGCGACAGGAGGCTGACGGCATGCGTCCGCTTCACATCGTCGAAGTGCTGGAGGCTACGGCGGGCGGCACGCGCCGTCATTTGCGCGACCTGGTGCTGGGTCTCGACCGCCACCGCTTCCGGCTGACGGTGATCGCCTCGGCCGGCCGTGACGCCGATTTTAGCCGTGATATCGACCTGTTCCGAATGGCAGGCGTGGCGGTGCATCTGCTGCCGATGAAGCGTCGCATCGCGCCGATTGCCGACGTCGTGGCGCTGGCGCGCCTGATCCGGCTGGTGCGCCGCCTTCGTCCCGACATCATCCATGCCCACAGCTCCAAAGCGGGTCTGCTGGCCCGGTTGGCGGCGTGTGCCGCAGGCGGCGTGCCGGCGGTTTACACGCCCCATGCCTTCGCCTTTTTGTCGGACAGTCCGTGGCTGGGCCTTTACCTGGCCTGCGAACGGTGGGCGTCGCGGTGGACCGGACGGCTCATCGCGGTCAGCCGCGAGGAATACGTTCGGGCGTGCGATGGCGCGCGCGGATTGGGCCTGCCGGCGGACCGCGTGCGGCTGATTCCCAATGGCATTGAGGCCGGCGTCCTGCCACCGATACCCGAGCGTCCCCATCCGCTGATCGGCTTTGTCGGGCGGATATGCCGGCAAAAGGGGCCCGACCTCTTTCTGGACGTCGCGCGGCGCATCCGCGACGCGCGGCCCGACGTCCGGTTTCTGATGGTGGGCGACGGACCCTGGCCCGGATGGGTGAGCAGGCGGCTGAAACGGACCGGACTTGATGCGTGCACCCTGTTGCGAACGGCCCGCGACGAGATCGAGGTGGCCGGGCATCTGACGGACCTGGACGCGCTGGTGATGCCGTCGCGGTGGGAGGGGCTGCCGTACACGCTGCTGGAGGCGATGGCGGCGGGCGTGCCGGTGGTGGCGGCGGAGGCCGGTGGTATTGCTGACGTCATCGCGACGGAGGAGTCAGGGATGCTCGCTCCGGTTGGAGATGTGGCGGGCCTGGCGGCCCGGGCGCTGGCGCTGGTGAATGACCGTCAACTCGCCGGACGAATCCGCGCTGGTGCGCGCGCGCGGATGGAGGGCTATACGCTGCGGCAGATGGTGGCGCGAGTCGCGGCTGTCTATGAAGAATTGGCGGAGCAAGAGGAGTGTTGACGGTATTCCATATTTAAGATATGGTTATCTATATGAAAACAACACTGACTATCAGCGATGTGACGATGCGTGAGGTCAAGCGTGAAGCCGCGCGCCGCCAACAGACCATGTCCGAGATGGTCGAGGCGGCATTGCGAACGATTATCGAACCGGTACCACGCGAGGCCAAGTTGCCGCCGTTGCCGGAATTCGAGAGCGGCGGACTGCGGGTCAACGTTGCCAATCGAGATGCCCTGTACGACGTGATGGGAGGTTAGTCATGTTCGTTGTGGATACCAATATCCTGATTTATGGCGCGGATAAGGACTCGCCAGACCACGCGGGATGCCGCCAGTTGCTCGAACAGTGGCGTTCGCAGACAACGCCTTGGTATGTAACCTGGGGTATTGTGTATGAGTTTCTTCGCGTAGTGACCCATCCACGTGTTCTCAATCGTCCCTTCTCGGCCGCTCAGGCGTGGTTATTCCTTGATGCGCTATTCGCCTCTCTGAGCCTGCGGGTCTTGTCGGAGACCGACCGGCATCGTCATGTGGCAACGGAAGTCTTTGCCGATGTGCCAGGCATTTCCGGCAATCTGGTCTTTGACGCGCACACAGCAATTTTGATGAGAGAAAACGGGATCAAGACGATTGTCACCAGAGACACGGACTTCAACCGGTTTCCGTTTCTCGACACCGTCGATCCGATAACGGAACACCGCCGGACGACGGCATTCAGGAGATTGCCGAGAAACCGCCGCAAATCCTGATGCGGACTGTTGGGACAGGGACGCCCTTTGCTGTGCGTCAAATCGGTATCGGGGGCGAAAGGGGTACATGGCTATTGGAACGGAGTGACACGGCATGATGACCGATAACGGGGAACCGGGCGGGCCGACAACCGCGTGCGGCGGCTGTGCGGGCAAACAAACCCGGTGTCTCAGCCTGCTTTCAGGCGGTTTGGACAGCATGCTGGCCATCTGCGTGCTGCGCGGTCAGGGCGTGCATGTCGAGGCGGTGAGTTTTGCCAGCCCGTTCTTTAACACCGCCGCCGCGCAACGCGCTGCGCGTGCGCTGAACGTGCGGTTGCACACGGTGGATTTCACCGATGATATTCTGGAGTTGATTGAACAGCCGCCGCACGGATTCGGCGGCCACATGAATCCGTGCATCGATTGCCATGCACGGATGGTCAGACGCGCCGGGGAGCGGATGACTGCCATGGGCTTTGACTGCGTGGCGACCGGAGAGGTTCTGGGGCAACGGCCGATGTCACAGAACAGGCATGCGCTGGATATTGTCATCCATGACAGCGGCATGGAGGATTTTCTGGTGCGGCCATTGAGCGCGAAGCTGATGGCGCCGTCGCGGCCGGAGCGGGAGGGTCTGCTCGATCGCGAACGTCTGCTGGGGCTTTCCGGGCGTTCGCGCAAGCCGCAAATGGCGCTGGCGGCGGCTTACGGCATACGGGCGTATCCGACACCGGCCGGCGGCTGTCTGCTCACCGATGAGGGCTTCTGCCGTAGGCTGGCCAACCTTCTCGCCGAACGGGGTATCCGGGATCTGCGGTCGCTTCGGTTATTGCGCATCGGCCGGCACATGCGGCTTCCCGGAGGCTCCACGTGCATCATCGGCAGGAATCAGGCGGATAACGAGTCCTTGCATGTGGCGTTTGCCGAGGGCGATGTGTTGGTGGACACGGTCAACGTGCCGGGGCCCACGTTATTAATCCCGTTCGGAGTGCGCGAGTCTGCCGACATTGCCCGGGCGGTTCAGGTGTGCGCGGCCTATAGCGACCACCACGAGAAAAAGGCGGTTACAATCCGTGTGGTCGCATCGGGGGAGGAGCGCTTGCAGGCCGTTGCGGGAGAGTCTCGCGACGCCTATTCATCATGGGTCCTCTAAGAAAAGAAACCCAACACAAAGACGACCAGAGCGACAAGCACAGCCAGAATGACCAGGCCGATGAAAATCGGCCAGAGCGTTCGCGAACCATGCGTTTTCTTGAAGTCTGATGGCGGCATGACGCGCGCATTCTCGGGTACCAGCGGGTGCAAGCTGACGGTCGTGCGCGGAATCGAAGAAATGTCCGCAGCGTCATTTTCGTCCGATGGCGGCGCTGTGGGCACGTCGTCGCCCTCAAGCATGACAGAGATATCCCCGAACGAGAAAATGTCGTTTCGGTAAACCCGTATGCTTTGGATGCGCGAGCCATTGAGGCGCGTGCCGTTGGTGGACCCGAGGTCACGCAACTCAAATCCGTCATCGGATCGAATAATCTCTGCATGGGTTCCGGAAACCGACGGATAAACCAAGATCACATCGTTTTCGGCACGCCTTCCGATGCGCGTGACCCCGTCTTTGAGGTCGAACTTGTGCCCCTTCCTATCACCCTCGGTCAAGACCAAATAAGCCATAAATCGTCCTCTTAAGTCCGATCACCGCTTGGGAGCATACGAAAGCCGCGTCGACAAGTCAAGAAGCCCGCATCGAATCCGGCGTCCTCAGCCGTGCGCAAAGCGAAGACAACGTCAGGCGATTTCGCTGAATTTAGCTCCGGGGATGCCGCAGATCGGACATTGCTCGGGAACCGAGCCCACCTCCGTGTTGCCGCAGACCGGACAGACAAAGAGTTTCGCGGCGGGGAGGTCCTTCCCGGCCTTGAGCGCGGCGGCCGCCTGGCTGTAAAGACCGTGGTGGATCTTTTCGACGGCCATGGCGTATTCAAACGAGCGCAAGGCACCCGCATGGGCATCCCGTTTGGCGGCGGCGACGAACTCGGGATACATCGTCGTGAACTCGTGACCTTCGCCGGCAATCGCCTCCTGCACGTTCTCCGCCGTGCTCTTCACGCCGTTGGCGACGCGCAAATGGGCGTGGGCATGAACGGTTTCGGCCTCGGCCGCCGCGCGGAAGAGCCGGGCGATCTGCGTCTTGCCGTCGGCATCCGCCTTCTTGGCGAAGGCGAGGTATTTGCGATTTGCCTGACTCTCACCCGCGAATGCGGCCATCAGATTTTCCTGTGTTGTCATGAGGCGACTCCGGTTGCGTTGTTGATGAGGTTGATGCAAGCCTATGCACTGAAAGCACTACGCGAACGGGTTTTCGTTGGGGTAGAGCTCGCCAGCCGGTTTTGGGGCCGCCACATCGGCGATGCCCAGCAGCTTGGCTGCGTCGAAGAGGACCTCGCCGGCGGTGTCGAACGCCACAGCCCCGTGATGCGGGTAGTGTTTCTCCAGCAGCACCTGGCGATAGAAGCGGGCAAAATTCGGAATTCCGAAGATGCCGATGCCGCCGAACGAGCGCGGGTCGGCGTCGAGTATGTTGCCCTCGGCGATGTAGCTTTGGAGACGGCAATCCGCCGTTCCCTGCACGCGGAAAAAGGTGATCGGGCCCGGCCGCAGCCGACCTTCCAGCGTGCCCGCAGTAATGTCGGGCTCCCGGCCCGGCTCCATCAGACGGTGCATAATGAGCTGATATTTCATCGAGCAACCGGAACAGAGGCAGCAGGAGGGGGTGTTGCCGCAGTGGAAGCCCATGAACAGATCGGCTCGCGTGGCGCCCTGCAGATTCTTGATCGGCAGGTCGGCGGGCACGGTGTTGTTGATGTCGAGAATCGTCGTCGGCAAGAGCGTCGCGCATTGGGCCATGTACTGAGAGACCGCCCCGTACATGTCGACCTCGCACGCCACCGGTATGCCGCGCGTGGAGAGGCGGGAGTTGACAAAACAGGGGACGAAGCGGAAGGCCGATTCGAATGCGGGCCAGCATTTGTTGGCCATCACGCCGAACTGGCGGGATCCGAGATTGGCCTCGAAGAACGTCAGCAGGGCGAGCTCGAACTGGGCCAGCTCGCGCAGCTTGCCCGCAAAGCAGTTGCCCTTGCCGAGTTCCTTGGCCATGTCCTTGGCGATGGCATCGATTTCCTTCGTTCGCTTCGCGGTACCCTGGTAGAGCTGCAGCAGGTCGAGTTCCGAGTTCTCCATCACCTCGATGCCCAGATTGTACATGGGCTTGATCGGCGCATTGCAGGCAAAGAAATCCTGCGGGCGCGGACCAAACGCAAAGACCTTGAGGTTGCGGATGCCGTTCACCACGCGGGCCACGCGAGTGAAATGGACGATGTGGTTGACGATCGCGTCCGGGAGGCCCACCGGCACGGCCGGTATGAAGGGGGTGATGTTGCGCAGGGCGCAGTTCAACGAGGCGTTCAACATGCCGCAGAAGGCGTCGCCACGCCCGTTGATCAGGTCTTTAGCCGATTCCTCCGCCGCCGCGCACAGCATGAAGGGGACGCCCATTTCCTTGGCAAAAATGGTGTAGGGCGCCTCAGGACCGAAGTTGCCGAGGTAGATTGTGAGCGCGTTGACGCCAGCGGCGCGCATTTCCACGAGCGCTTTGACCGTGTCAGCTTCTGATTCGATGACCACCGAGCAGGGGATCACCTCGACTTTGCGCTTGGCGCAGGCTTTTACAACACGATCAAGACGCGCACGGCTGAGTTCGATCGGGAAGCAGTCGCGACTGACGGCGACGATGCCCATTTTAACGCTGGGAATGTTTTGCATACGGTCTAGGTCTCCTCGCCGCCCCAGAGGGGCTGGGTGATTGGTTAAGCTATGATTATGCACGAAAGCACCCCGCTCGTCCAGCCTGCGTGTGCTGAGAAATAGATCAGAATTACATCAGGCCGCGCCGGAAGTTGGCGGGGTGGCTTCCGGAGGGCCTCTCGCCGCAGCGAACGGCTCGCCAGGCGGCGGCGAGCACGGCGGGGTCTGAAGGCTGCCACGACCAGTCGCAACGGAACTGGCGGATGCCCAGGCCCAGCAGCTCTGGAATGGCGTCCGCGCAGGAGAACGGGCGATCGCCGGTTGTGATCCAGCGGCCGTCGAGCGGACAGGCGTGCAAGGTCTGGCCCCGGCGGTCGGCCCATGCGACGGACTCGGTAGGCGGGTCGCCCGGTCCGGCGCAGGGCGGCGTTTGCGAAATGAACAGCGGCGTGAGCTGGAAGACCAGCGCCTCGATAACCCCAGCATCCACGCAAACGGCGAGATTGGCCGCCGTTTCCTCGGGCGAGGTGACGCGGCGCGTAATCCCCTGTTCGCGCAGAAAGGCGCTGGCGGGGCGGTTGAGCGCATAGAACGACCAGTCGGCGGTGATGTCTTCGGCCTGGCCTGCACAGCGCCGCAACCGGTCGAGACCTGCCAGATCGGCGCACTCCCACAGCCGCCACCCATCCGCCGCCAGTGTGCCCAGCCGAAGGGCCAAGGGCGCGGACTCGCTGTCGCGCACCAGCAGGGGCACGGCCAGTCGGATGCGATCACGGGGAAGGATCGTCAGCCAGGCCGCGAGACCGCGACGGATGGCCTCGTCGTCCGCATGGCCGATCTGCACGACCAGCTCGTGGGCATCACCCAGCGCCTCGGATGGCGCTTGCGAGACATGCACCTTGGCCGTGAAGCGGGGTGCCGCGCGTTCCTGCTGTGTGTGGTCAGACAGCGCGCGCGCCTGAAGAGCAGGGGAGGAGTCCCACTGATCACGCACCGCATCACGGACCGCCTGACGACGGGCGGCCCGGGCAACAGTCAGGGCCTCCAACACACGACGGCGGGCGTCGTTGAGCAGGGAGGGCGGGGCGTAGCGGGCGTCGGGATCATGAACCGCCAGACGGGCCACCCGCCAGCCGGCGTCGCGGGTGCGGTCGAATGCTTTGCGCACCGCCGCCTCGGTCTGACCCGGATTGCGCGCGGGAGTCAGCTCCGCCGGGACGCGCACCGTTGCCGTGTCCGCGCAGGCGTCGGTCGATTCGGCGGTCAGGACCAGTCCTGCCGCATCGAGCGTGATCGTGACCGCGCAGGCGTGAATCGGGGCGAGCGATGATTCGCGGACCGTTTCGACGGGATAGGCCCGCCGCACCGCTTGAGAGGCCGAGCAGTAGACCGCCGCGCCGGGCGCGGGAATCGTCGAGAAATCGGGGGGCAACCCGACCTCGACATCGATGCCGGCGGGGAGGGCGATTTCGCCGCGCGTGGCGCCGCAGCGCCGCAGCGCGCTGACCGCGAAACCTTCGGGCTGCCCGCCCGCCGCCGGCTCGATTTGGAGACCGTCGTGTTTTTCCAGGGCGCGCGCGGTGCGGAAGCGCAGCCAGCGTCCGCCGCAGCCGTCGCGCTGAACCGACTGGACGGTGCCGATACGGGTGCCGCGGTGGCCGACGGCCGATGGGTCAATGATGGCGAGCGGGTCGGTGCCGGCGCCTTCGGCGTAGAACGACGTCCAGGGCCGGCTGAAGATGGTCTGGATATCGCCGATCTTGCCCGCCTGTTCACTCGGGGTGAGCGTGCCATCCAGGGCGCGCCGGTAGAGGTCGGTGATGGCGGCGACGTAGAGCGGCGACTTCATCCGGCCTTCGATCTTCAGGCTGGCGACACCCGCCTCGACCAGCGCGGGGATGTGGGGGAGCCAGGCCAGGTCGCGCATGGAGAAGGGATGGCTGGCCGTAGCGTCTGGGTCTCCGGCTCCGGTCAGGCGGTCGCGGCAGCAGTAGGCGCAGCGGCCGCGGTTGCCGCTTCGGCCGACGGCGTGTGAGGAGAAGAGGCAGAGTCCGCTGGTGGAGTAGCAGAGCGCGCCGTGGATGAAGACCTCGATCTCGGCGGCGTGGTCGCGGACGGTTGCGGCGATTTCGTCCAGAGTCAGCTCGCGGGCGAGCACCACGCGGGTGAAGCCGCGTGCAGCAAGCGCCTGAACCCCCTCGCGGCTGTGCGCCGCCATCTGGGTGCTGGCGTGGAGCTGCAGACGCGGAAAATGCCTGCGGGCCATCTCAAACAGTCCCCAGTCTTGGATGATAACACCATCGACGCCGAGGTCGTCGAGCTGATCGAGCGTCTCCAGCGCTGCCGGGAGCTCGGCCTCCAGCAGCAGCGTATTGAAGGTGCAATAGATCTTGCGCGGCGGTGTGAGGCTGCGCGCATGGGCCAGCAGCACGGCCAGCCGTTCAGGGGATAGGTTCTGAGCCTCGGCCCGCGCCGAGAAGCGATCCAGACCCGCATAGACGGCATCCGCGCCATACCGGAATGCGGCGACGGCGGCGTCAAAACAGCCTGCGGGGGCTAGAAGTTCGGGAAGAACCATGTGTCAGTGTACCGATTGAGACCGTCGGGACGCAAGGACGGATAAAGCGAAAGCTGAAAATGGAAAGCTGAAAGAACACGCCACGCTCCAATGAGGGATGCGTGAGACATGGGCGCCGATTATTGCGCGTGATCTGAAACACCTCCAATACCCGACCCATGCATTTGACAATCCCCCGAATTTAAGGGATACTCACTGGAATGAATTTGCCGCGTATGAGAGCTTGCCTTGGCTTGGCGCCGGAGGCGTCGCGTCGGCGCCAGACCGCTGGTGGATGCTCTTCGCTGGCCCTGTCGTTCGTGTTTCTATTTCAATTTCTCCTGCCGGGCTCTGCTCAGGGGGAGGGCTCGCCTTCCAAAAAGGGCTCGCCTCAGAAAGCCGATTCGGCCGTCTCTGTTTATGCGGTGGAGCGGTTTGCCCAGCCTCAGGGTCAGAAGGCCCCCAAAAACATCATCTTGATGATTGGCGACGGCATGGGGCTGGCTCATGTTTATGCCGCAATGGTAGCCAACCACGGGCAGCTCTATCTCGATAACTTCAAGCATATTGGGCTGGCCAAGACCCATTCGTCGAGTGACTTCATCACCGATTCAGCGGCCAGCGCAACGGCGCTGGCTACCGGAGTCAAGACGTACAATGGGGCCATTGGCGTGGGGCCTGACAAGAAGCCCCTTCCCTCCATTCGTGATCTGGCTGAGAAAAAGGGGTTGAAAACGGGCCTCGTCTCCACCTCGGCCATCACCCACGCCACGCCGGCCTCTTTTATTGCCCATGCCGAATCGCGGGGGGAGTACGAGAAGATCGCGGCGCAATTTCTGGATACTCAGATTGATCTGTTTATAGGAGGGGGACTCGACCATTTTGAGAAACGCCGTGACGGACGCAACCTGAGTCAGGACCTTCGGGCCAAGGGGTATCAGGTCGTCTACACGATAGCGGATATTCAGAAGGTGGAATCCGGCAAGCTGGCCGGATTGACAGCGCGCGACCATCATGCGCCAGCGCCGGAACGAGGAGAGATGCTCGTGCCCGCTACGGAGACCGCCATCCGACTCCTGTCCAAGGAGTCCTCGGGCTTCTTTTTGATGGTGGAGGGGTCTCAGATCGATTTCCTGTCTCATGCAAACAACACCGCTGGCGTTGTTCTCGAAACCCTGGACTTTGACCGGGCCATCGGGGCGGCTCTGCGCTTCGCCTCCACCAACGGCGAAACGCTGGTGATCGTGACGGGGGATCATGAGACAGGGGGGATGACCCTCAACGGAGGCGACTGCGCGACCGGTCAGGTGACGGCTCGCTATACGTCGAGTGATCATACCGCAGTGGCGGTTCCGGTCTATGCCTTTGGCCCGGGCGCCGACCAATTCACGGGCTTTATCGACAACACCGAGATCGCCCGACGGATGATGAAGCTGCTGAACCTCGATCCCTGAGTCCCTGTGACGAAAGCCGACGACCGGGCTACACCGCACGGCGCTGGCGCAGTTTGTCGAGCATCACGGCGGCGATGATGATGAAGCCGGTGGCAATTTGCTGGACCCAGTTGTCGAAGCCCATTTTCGTGCAGCCGTTGGCCACCATCGTCATGATGATCGCACCGATCAAACTGCCCGCGATGCGGCCTTCCCCGCCAGCGAGACTCGCGCCACCAATCACAACGGCCGCAATCACGCCGAGCTCGTAACCCTCCGCCGTCGTGGGGTCTCCCACGCGGATGTAGGAAAACTGGAGCATCGCCGCGATGCCCGCGAACAACGCGCCGAGCGTGTAGACCAGGATCTTCACGCGATCCACATTCACCCCGCAGAGACGCGCCGTCTGCTCATTCGAGCCGACCGCGAAGATATGACGGCCAAAGCGCGTGAACCGCAACATCAGCGCAACCAGCACCGCCAGCGCCAGCATCAGCCACACGCCCGGAGGCAACAACATCCAGCGGTTCTCATCCTTGAGTCCAGACAGCAATTTCATGATCCAACTGTTCGTGATGGCTTCTGTGCGCGGCGGATAGACCGTCTGGCTATTGGCCAAACCCTTCGCTCCGCCGCGCAGCGCGCCCATCAATCCAAGGGTTACAATGAACGGCAACACTTTCAACCGCGTGATCAGCAATCCGCTGAACGCGCCGGTCGCCGTACAAGCCGCGATTCCGCCGAGCGCCGCAAGGATGGGCGTGAAGCCAGCCTGCAGCAAAAGCGCGATGGTCACGACACCGATCGCGATGTTGGATCCGACCGCCAGATCAATTCCACCGGCGATGATGATCAATGTCATCCCGATGGCCGCAGTTCCAATCACGGCGGTCTGCCGCAGGATGATCTGCATGTTGTCGAGATTCAGGAACGTCTTCGGTCGAAGCGCCGAGAACAGCACAAACACAAACACAAGCCCGATCAGGGGTCCAAGCATCGCCAGGTATTTGCGCATGTTCATTCCGCCTGACAGTCTCTTCTCTGCTTCGCTCATGGTCCTCCGTTGCCTGGCGTGCCCGTCGCCTCTAACATGATCTGGTGCTCGTTGGTCTCGCTGACGAGACGGGCCGGGCCCAGGGTTCCGCGACACATCACGGCGATACGATCACAGGTGCCCATCAGCTCCGGCAGATAGCTGCTGACCATCAGCACCGCCCGCCCTTCGCAGGCGAGCTCGTCAATCAGCTTGTAGATCAGCGCCTTTGCCCCGACATCGATCCCGCGCGTCGGCTCGTCCAGCAGCAGGAGGTCCACGCCGTGTTCCAGCAGTCGGCCCACCGCGACCTTCTGCTGATTGCCGCCGGACAACGATCCGACCGACTGCTGTGGACCCGCGCACTTGGTCTCCAGCCTGCTGATCCAGTGCTTGGATTTCTCTTCCAGCGAACGCGGACTGACAAAAAAGCCCAAACTCGATAGCGTCATGTTGTCTGCAAGGGAAAGATTCAGCGCAAGCCCCTCGGTCTTGCGGTCCTCGCTCACCATCCCGACGCCCTGCCGCCAGCGCTCAGACGGTGTGGCCGCGCCGCTTACCGTCGCAACCCGGACCTCGCCCGACGCCACCGCATCCAGTCCAAAGATCGTCCGCAGCAGCTCCGTTCGGCCCGCGCCGACGAGCCCTGCGATGCCGACGACTTCGCCGCGTTTAATGTCGAGCGACGCCGAAATCGGCTTGGAGCGGCCTGCGAATTTTTTAACCGATAACAGGACGTCACCCGTTGCCCGCTTCGACCGCGGATACAAGTCCTTCACGTCGCGGCCGACCATCAGCGAAACGATCTGCGCCGGCGTCGCCTCTGCGGTCAAGCCGCCGCCCACACTTTGTCCATCACGCAACACCGTATAGCGGTCTGACAGGTCCTTCACCTCTTCAAGAAAGTGGGAGATATAGACGATCGCATGGCCTTTCGCCTTCAGCCGCCTCACCAGCGCGAAGAGCTTTGCGATGTCCGCTTTCGTCAGACTGCTCGTCGGCTCATCAAGCACGAGCACCTTGCAGCCGACCGCGACCGCGCGCCCGATCTCAACGAGCTGCTGCTCGGCAATCGAAAGTTCGCCCACGGGTTGATCGACGTGAATATCGGATCGTCCGACCTCCGTGAGGGCCTCTGCCGAGATGCGTCGGATCTCTTTCCAATTCAGCAGCGGACCTGTGGTGGGTTCCATGCCGAGCAGGATATTTTCGGCGACGCTCAGGTGCTTCGCGAGTGAGAGCTCCTGATAGATCATCGCCACGCCCGCGCGCCGCGCATCGAGCGGTCCGCGCGGCTTGTACGGCTCCCCGTCCAGCCACATCTGCCCCTCGTCGGGGGGGTGTGCACCGGACAGGACTTTCATCAGCGTGCTCTTGCCGGCTCCGTTCTCGCCCACAAGCCCCAGCACTTCGCCTGCGTTTACATACAGATCAACCCCGGCAAGCGCAATGGTCGCCCCGAAGCGCTTCCGTACCGCAGACATCTTCAAGCGCTCTGTCATCACATCCGTCCGTGTGGCCTGTGGATACGGCGGCCTGCGTCCTACTTGCCGAGGATCGCCTGAATCTCGGGCGACGCCATGTTGTCCTTCGTAATCAACGCGCAGCCGGTATCAATTACTGCGTCCACCTGCTCACCCTTCAGCACCGCAGCCATCGTTTTCACCGCGATATAGCCCATTTTCCTGGGGTTCTGAGCCACGAGGCCCATGATTTCGCCATTCGCCAACCCCTGCAGCAGCATCTCCGATGCATCGAAACCCACAAACGTCTTCTTGCCCGCCAGACCGTTATCCTGCAAGGCGAGCAGCATGCCCACGGCCGACGACTCGTTGGGCGCGAAGATCCCGTCGGCCTCCCTCAACGTATCGAGCATGTTCATCGCGCGGTCTTTCGCCGATGCCGAGGTCGCGCCCGCGTACTGGTCTTTCGAAATGACCGTGATGCCCGGGTTCGCCGCCATGGCTTCGAGGAAACCCGCTTCGCGCTGCATCGTGCTGGCCGAACCCTCCAAATAACGGAGCAACACCACCTTGCCCGTCCCGCCGAGTAGCTTCGCCAGATGATCGCCGCCGAGTTTGCCGGCCGCCTTGTTGTCGGTGGCGACAAAGCTGGCGCAATCGTTTCCTTCAAGCGTCGAATCAAAGATCACCGTCGCGATCTTCTTTTCCTTCGCCGACTGCACCGGAACGACCAACGCCTGACTGTCCAGCGGAGCCAGCACGATACCCGCCACGCCTTCGCTGATGAACTGCTCAAGCAACTGGATCTGCGAGGCACGGTCGTCCTCTTTCATCGGGCCTTTCCAGATCACGTCAAGACCGAACTCATTGCCCGCCTGCTTCGCGCCAGCTTCGACCGATTTCCAAAAGGCGTGCGTGCTCCCCTTCGGAATCACCGCGACCCGAGGCTTCGCGTCGCCGTCGGCCGCTCGGTTCTCCGTGTTCTTGCTGTCCCCGCACCCCGCGAGCAACACAACCGCAACGCCTACCGCTACCCGTTCACCCATCATTTTCATCAACATGATAGCACCTCACTCGGGATGTCCCTGTTTGTTTGTCTCATTCGGCATGGCATTGATAAGAAACGGCTTCTCGACTGGCATAAGCCCGCATCGGCTGGAAGCATTGCAGAACCGGCCGCGAGTTGCACTTTCATGGTGTTAACGTGCCAGAAACGGGGAAAGATGTCCAGAATATCTTTAATACGCGCCTTCATCGGCCGAATGCGGGCGTTCACAAACCTGTTGCCGATGCGCTTGCCACACGTCTGCTCAATTTCCCCCACCTGGAAAATGCCGTCATCCTCGATATTGACCCGGAAGTCTATCGGCTGGGGTACGGCCATATTGACGGCCTGACCACGCTCAAGACCTTGTGCGATTGACCCTTTACGCCCGGCGAATTGAATCCCGTCATGCCAAGCCAGCCATCAAGATGTTGTAACTTCAGGAATATTCTGTTTGTGTGGAACGAATGTTTGTCAGCTACATGAATACTGTAACCGTTGGCGCACTATTCAATAACCTCATGTCCTCTGATTACGAAGGTCCCCGTCGATAGTTTTTTACAAGGGCAATTGAGGAATGCCCAGTTCTTCAAGGAGGCACTTCACGAGAATCTGTGGGTGGTAGTTGATTAAGAAAGGCGCATCCGGTTATCCTTCTTGTACACAAAACAGAGGAGGATAAACGACACCGGATGCGCGTAGAAACTTTACTAAACCACATGG
>VGWG01000057.1 GCA_016873675.1 Lentisphaerota bacterium
CGAATTGTTCTGAATACGGCGCTTGCAGAACCGAAGCAGGAGGTTTTGCAAGTGCCTCCTCTAGCCGGCGTGTTCGGGAGGTTCCTGACTCATCCGTTCCAGGGCCCATCGGGCGCGTGCGGCGGTGTTGACTTCAGGGATATGGGTCAAGCGGCGCAACGCCTCGATCGCGGGTCTGTGACGGGCGCGGCCCAGACACCAAGCGGCGACCGCATGCACCGTGTAGTTTTGCCGACCGTCGAGCAGCAGCGTGATGATCTTCGGCAGGGCGTCGCGGTTGCCGCGTGCGACGAGAGTTTGCATGACCGCGCCGGTCCGGCGCCACTCCCCCACCGGCGGATCATCCAGCGCGGCGAGCAACGCGGCATCGGGGTCTTCGAGGAGCGCGAAGGGTTCATCGTCCAGGTCGCAGACATGAACCACATCCGTGGTCTGTTTTCCGGCAACCGGTTCGGCGTCCGGCAGCGCGCCAATCTCCGGAGGAAGTGTGAAGCGGTCCGATCCGCCGGTCCAAATCGCCTCCCATTGCCCATCCGCAATCCGACGCAGGGAGAGCCCTTCGACGGCATCGGGCACCAGGCAGGTGATGAAGCAAACGCGACGTCCGGTCGCGGAGAGGTCCGTGCGCACGCTCCCTTCGTCGGGCCAGCCGCGCCCCAGCGGAAAGGTCGGCACGGTCGTCAGCGAGATCGGCCCGAGCGGTTCAGCCCCGTCGGCCCCGGCCAGCCAGGCCAGCGTCACCCCGACCCCGGACGGCAGGTCGAGCCGCACGCCGAGCGGCTCCACCTGGCGGGCGCCCCGGCGAAACCACATCCGCCAGGTAAAGGTGTGCGCAGTCGGCGCCTGCAGATCGTCCACGACCCACGTGACGCCCGACGCGCCCACCGAGACCGTGCGCCGCATGCGCGACACATCGAACGCCGGCTGATAATACGCAGACGCTTCTCCAGAAACGGTATGCCGATCCGTTTCTCGACGCTCAAAAAGCAGTCGTCCCTCTCGTGCATGGGGAGGGAAATAGCCATCCCATCCGTCCACCAGAATCGCACAGGCGGATCCCAAGAAACCCTGCTGGCTGCCATTGATCCACGCATCAAAGCTGCCATACTGCTGAGCGATCAGCTCGATTTCCACGACGGACAATGCCGACCGGGTGCGTGCCAGCGCCGCATCCGGGAAGTACCTCACCCGGCTGTCATGCGGCCCGTCCCCCGTAATCGGCTCGCCGCCCAGATCAATCATCAGGTGGTTGGGGTTGACCTGTTCGCGGCTGATTCCCTGCACACCGTCCGCACACCGATCCCAGACCATCAGGACGCGCAACCGTCGCGGCTGGTGCTCGACGGCAGCCCCCACGGCGGGCAGGCTCCAGCCGGTCAGGGGTGAACGGGTCTCGTCGGGGCGTGGGTCATGCCCCCCCGATCCCGCGCCCTCGTGCGCCGGCCAATACAGCAGCGTCCAGAGCCGGTCGTCGGGGTACCAGGCCAATTGATGGGGGGTCTCCCATGCCGATTCGGCGACCTGCAGAATCTGCGGATCTCCGGAGAGGTTGGCCCACAACGTCCGGGCTGCGAGGTTGTGGATCGGCGCCCAGCCGTAATGATCCCACGGCGGAAGCCAACCGCCGCAACTGCCCATGGCCGTCTCCATGCGCAGGGTGTCTGACAGTCGCCACCCGTTGGGTTCCCACTGGCGATCCCAGACGCCGCGTTCGCCCTGTTGCTCGAGAAACACGCCGGCCCACATCACCAGGCCGGAGACCACATCGGACTGGTACGTCGACCCCTCGCCGGTGTAGCCGCTGGGCGCCATGAGTCCGAGCACCTGCCTGAACTTCGGAAAAGCCCAGTCCCGCAAGGCCCGTGCGCGCGCGGAAACGCCCTCGACATCGGCGAAGGCGTGCCCGGCCACCGTGCTGCAGAAGGTCATCGAGAACTGCTGATTGTGCCCCCCCGGAACACGCGCCCGTAACACCGGAATGACGTAGTCGTAGAAGAAATCCAGAATGCCCGTGCCGACGATCCGCCGTTCTGCGGCTGTCCAGGCGCCCTGGCTGTCCAGCCAGGTGAACGTGACCGCCAGGCGCATCACGCGCGGCGCCATGCACCAGATATGGGCGTCAAGCGAATTCTGCGCCGTCGCCTTGGAGCCTGGCGACTGGTTCTGTGCCAGAATCAGCGGATTCAACGCCAGCGTCAAGATGTGGCCCTTGGCCTCGGCGATGGCAACCGGATCGCCCAGCAGGGCGGGCAGGAAGATGTGGTGCCGGCGGAACTCGCCATCGCGCCTCAACCGCTCATTGAATCGCGCCAGCAGTCTCGCGAGCAGGGGCGGCGGATGGTCCAGCTTGTGACGCAGCGAGGGAAGATCGCGAATCAGGAGGATGGGGTGGCTCATACGCGCATCAATTCTCACGGAAGACTTTGCCACCTTCGTAAAGCTTGAGGCGGGCGAGCAGAGGATCGACCGACACGCCGGCAGCAACGGATAGCTTGATCGCCTTGCGGATGGTGTCGGCCGCGCGGCGGGTGCTGCCCGTCGCAGCCTGGGCTGCGGCCAGCGTGTCGAGCACAGACGGTGTGTCACCTCCCGACAACTTCATCACCCGCTCGGCCAGCCTGAGCGCCTCCTTGGGGTCGGCCGCATCGGGAATCGGACAGGTCGCCAGGATCCACGCCAGGTCGTTCAACGTGCCAATGTCGTCTGGATGGATCCGCAGCGTCGCGCGCAGCGGTTCGATCTGCTCGTTGAACGCCCTTCTCCGCGCCTCGGCCTCCTTGATGGTCATCTCGTCGAGAAACGCCAGCGAGACGCCCGCGTTCTTCAGGGCGACCTGCATCTCATCCTTGTCGATCGCCTTGATGTAGGCCTCGTTAGCGGTGACGCGACCCGAGATGACCAGCTTGGTCAGCGCGTCGGCAAACGTCTGCATCCCGATGGCGCGGCTGACCTGCATCACCGAGGGGATCATGAAGATCTTCCCTTCGCGGATGTGGTTCGCAACCGGCACGTTGACCACCATCACTTCAAATGCGGCCAGGCGGCCGCCGCCAATCTTCTGACACAGCGTCTGGGCGACGACGCCCTTGAGCGTGTCGCTCAACATCGAGCGGATCTGGTTCTGCCGTTCCGACGGAAACTTGTCGATCATGCGGTCAACGGCCGTGGCGGCGTTGTTCGTGTGCAGCGTGCCGAACACGAGATGGCCGGTTTCAGCGGTCTCGATGGCGATTTCGATCGTCTCCAAGTCGCGCATTTCACCCACGAGCACGATATCGGGATCTTCGCGCAAGGCCGCCCGGAGGGCGCGCGCGAAGCTCATGGTGTCGTGATGAACTTCGCGCTGGTTGATCAGGCATTTGATGGGCCGGTGGACAAATTCGATGGGATCCTCGATGGTGATCACATGCTCCGAACGGTTGCGGTTGATGTGATCGACCATCGCCGCGAGCGTCGTTGACTTGCCGCTGCCCGTCGGACCGGTCACCAGCACCAAGCCTTTGGAGAGATAGCAGAAATCATGAAGTGCCTGCGGCATGTTCAATTGATCGAATGTCGGGATTTTGTCGGGGATCAGACGGAAGACGGCGCCCACGCCGTTCATGTCATGAAAGCCGTTCACGCGAAACCGGCCCAGTCGGTCGATCTTGTAGGCGAAGTCTACATCCATCTCCCGTTCCAACTGAACGCGCCCATCCTCAGACATGATCTCATGGATCAGCGCGCGAATGGCTTCACTCGTCAGAATCGGCTCGGTGGCGATCCGCGTCATGACGCCGTGAATGCGCAGGAATGGCCGTTGTCCGGTCGAAAGATGGAGGTCGCTTGCCTCATCCTTGACCATCCTGTCCAACAGCCTGTCAATCGCCGGCATGTCTTAACTTTCCTTGCCCGAGGGGGTTCCCAATGTGACCACGGAAGCCGGCGAGAACGCGGCCAGGAAGCCAACGGCCTTTTTACGCACATTTAGTTCGGGGGCCAGACTCAGCGTCAATTGTATCCGCGCACCCGAGGCCTTGACGACCTGCACGGTCTCCTTCCAAAACTCCCCGGCGAGGACGCGCTGGATCGCATCCGTGGACCCCGCCTCCTTCCAAACCAACGTGAAGGGCTTGTCGCACAGCTCATCGGCCTTGGCATAGCCCAACAGCCGGGCAAGCGCCGTGTTCGCCACCTTGATCTTAGACTCGCTATCGCAGGCCGCGGCGGCCGTCGGCACGTGGTTCAACAGGCTCTGACAGCTTTTCAACTTCTGCATCTGAGCAAAGCGGCGCTCGACGTTGCGAATCGAAAAGACCAGATCGCCATCATTCATCAGATCGATCGAGCTGATGGCGATCTCGGCTGCAAACGTCGAACGATTCTTGCGGACGCACTGCCCGTCGATCAGCACGAACCGCTCCCCCGAAAGACCCTGCCGGATCCGGCTGATCAAGGCTGTGTTCACCCCGGGGATCAACGCGCTGATGGGCAAATCCCAGGTCTCCTCGCGGGTGAAATCGAAGAAATTCGTGACGCGCGTGTTGATGTCAATCACGTGCCCTTTGGGATCCGTGATCAGCACCGCGTCGTAAAGACCGGCCAGCAACTGCTTGTAAAGCGACCGGTGGTCGCTCTTATACGCGCCCGCGCCATTGAGGCCCGTAACCTTCGGCGCGAGAGGGACCGAAGGGGCCTCCACCGGTGTCGCTGGGGCGCTGGCTGGAATCGGCTTTTCAGGGACAGCACCGCGCCGGTCAACTGGCGCGGCTGCATCCGGATCCCTCGGATTGAGATCTCTTTGCGGCGGACCTATAGCCGCCAAGGTTTTATCCTCAGCCGCTTGCGTATCCTCATCTACCTGTCGATTCTTGAACCAAAGTCTCATAAATCGCCTCTGTTCGAGCATCTTGCTCGCAGGTAGTATGCCAGATCCGCGTCATGTTGGCTACTAAAACCCGTTTTTTTTGTGACCTGTCAAAAATCCAAATTCGGGTGCCATCGCATACGAAAAAGCGATCAACAGTCGCTTTCTCTCGCATACTTGTGAGGAACATCTGTCAATTATGCAAATCATTATTGGGAAGTTTTGTGCCTCGTTTGCGAAAAGGGGTTCGTGTTCACGGCAAAAGCCAAAGCAAAGGCCAAGCAAAAGAAATGGTTTCCATTTTGGCATGGTTTATGATAAGTATTGCCAGAGCGATCAACGACATATAGGGAGAACCAGATCATGAGCGCACCATATCTGAAGGCCAATCTGATCACCGAGCTCGCCACCGCCGTCGGCATCAGCAAGCGCAAGACCGATCTGCTGCTGGCCCAAATGGCCCAGATCGCCTATCGGGAGGCGCGCACGGGATTTGTCCTGCCCGGCATCTGCAAGCTCGATGTCGTCCACAGAAATGCGCGGCGCGCGCGCATCCCGCGCACGGGCGAACAGATCATCATCGGCGCGCATGATTCGCTGAGGGTCAGGCCCCTGCGCAAAGCCAAGCATGCCGTGACCCCGATGCATCCCGGATTGGTGCAGTACGTCGGGACCGAAACGCCTCCGGGCGAAGCGGCGGCGGAGGCTGCCTCACCGGCTGGCGGAGCGCCGCAGACCGTTCCGGAGCCCGCCGGGATGCCCGCACCCGTCCAGACGACGACGGAGGCCCCCGTCTCCGCGCCGCCCGCGCCGGCCCTGCAGCCGAACAACGCCGAGGGGATGGTGTCGTTCCGCTGCGCCGCGTGCGGCCAGGAGATGGAGGCCCCGTTCGACATGGCCGGCACCGCCTCTGACTGCCCCGCCTGCAGCGGCATCATCGAGGTGCCTTATATTTCGGAGCCGGGCACGATTTGGGGCGCGCCTCTGCCCGCCGCAGATGCAGCGGCTCCTTCCGGACCCAGCATCCCCCTGACCGAGGCGCAGGTGGCCGCAACCCATGATGCGATGAAGAGCCGGACCATCCGCATTGAGCTGCCCGACGATATTTAAGCGCGGCCGAATTTGCGGGCCAGTTCGCGGTACGTCGTGAGCATCATCGTCGGCCGGCCACGCGGACAGGTGTACGGCATCCGGCATGCGGCAAGGTCGCGGACCAATTGCCCGGCCTCCTCGGCCGCCAGCGTCCCGTCATTCTTGACCGCCGCCGCGCACGCTGCCCGCACCAGCGCGTCTTCGCGCCACTCCTCCGCGCCGCGCCTCGCTCCGAGCGTCTCCAGATCGTTGCAAATGTCCAGCAACAGGCTTCGGCAGGGCACGGCCGCAACCTCGGGAGGCAGCGCATCCACTAAGAACGTGTCGCCCCCGAACCCGGCCACCCCAAACCCCATCCGCTGCAGGACCGCCAGCCATCCGCGCAACCGCTCGGCATGCGCTGGCGGCAGGACGACGGTTTCGGGAAGCAGCAAAGTCTGCGTCAAGGCCTCGCCGCGCCTGACCCGCGCCAGCAACCGTTCGTAAAGCACCCGCTCGTGCGCGGCCCGCGGGTCCAGCACGACATACCCGGAATCGATCTCCAGCAGCAGATACAGGCCACCCACCGGACCGATGACGCGGCACCAGGCCCACGGTGCCCCCGCGCCGCCGACACAGGCGTCGTCGCGGGGTTGCCGCGTCTCCGCCGCCGGCAGGGCAGCGGCTGCGGGAGGGGGAGCTTGCGGACACGGCAAGGTTCGCCCCGGATACTCGAACGGCAGCGGCACTCCCCCGGGAGGCTGCAGCGGCGGCAACGGCAGATCACGCACCGGTTGGTCCGGCGGCGGCGAAACCGCCGGCGTGATCGGCAGCGCCGCATCCACACGGCCTCCGACATCCGACGGATGCCCGGTCACGCCGGCGGGTGACACGGCGGTTCCCGTTGCCACCGCCAGGCGCCGCATCCGCCCCAACGCCGCGCAGATTCCCTCGATAATCGCCTCGCGCACATCGGCGGGGCGCCGGAACCGCACCTCGCGCTTGGTCGGGTGAACGTTGACATCCACCCACTCGGGATTCATTGCCAGAAACAGGAACACCACCGGCTTCCGCTCGCCGTCAAGCGGCGGATAGGCTTCGCGCAATGCGTAGGCGATCACCGGTGCAGTCGCGGGACGGCCGTTGATGAAGACATACTGGTCGCTCCGATCCGAACGGGTCAGCGCCGGCAAGCCCACAAATCCGGTCACGGCCACCCCCGACAGCTCACGCGAAACCGGCCGAAGCCCTGTCAAAAATTCCGCTCCAAACAACTCGCGTATTCGGTCTTCCAGCGTCGACTCCGGCGCCAGCCGCACCACGTCCCGTCCGTCCGATTGGAGTGCCATCCCGATCTCCGGATGGGCAAGCGCGTGCAGCGTGAACACGGTGCGGATATGCGCCTGTTCGGTTTGATACGCCCGCAAAAACTTCCGGCGCGCCGGGACGTTGAAAAACAAATCACGCACCTCGACAGTCGTGCCCTGTGGGAATCCGGCCGCCTTGACGTCCTGGAGCCGGCCGCCAATCACCGTCAGCTCAGTCCCCTCCCCCGCCCCTGCGGCGCAGGTTTTGAGGATGAATCGTGAGACCGACGCAATCGCCGGAATGGCCTCGCCGCGAAATCCGAGCGTGCTGATCCGTTCGATGTCGTCCACATCCCGGATCTTGCTCGTCGCCTGCCGTTCGATGCTCATCAGCGCGTCGTCGCGGCCCATGCCGCACCCGTCGTCGCGCACCTCGACCAGTTTGCGACCGCCTGCGGCGACATGCACCTCGATCCGGCGCGCCCCCGCATCAATGGCATTCTCCACCAGTTCCTTCACCACCGACGCGGGACGCTCCACCACCTCGCCCGCCGCGATCTTGTTCGCCACCTGCTCGGGTAGCATTCGTATGTGTCTGTGGGTGTCCAACATGGCCCGTGTCCGTCAGCGCCGCCATCCGCCTGATACGTATGCGTTGTTTGGATCGAGCAACGTACCCTTCCCGGACTCGATTGTCAATCGTGAACTCCGTTTTGTGGATGAACTTGACCGCAGGCCGTCATAATCGCTACCCTGAGACCCTGACTAATCGTTGATCCCTTCTCATTTGGAGGTTCCATGGGCGCCTACCGCTTTCTGAAATCCGCGTTTCGCCGTCCACCCGTGCAGCTTGAACATCTGGATATCACGCTTTCCTTCTACGAGACGCACGTCGACGGCGAGGCGCGGATGCGGATGACCGCCCGCGAGCCGGTCTCCGAAATCGTCCTCAACGCCCACGACCTCGACATCCGGGAGGTCGCCGTCGCCGTCGGCGCGTCCGGCGCTCTCTCGCGCGCGCCTTTCCGAGCCGATGCGGACGCGCGCACCCTCGCCGTCGCCCTCCCCCGCCAGCTAACCCCCGGCGAGACGTGTCTCGTTCGCACCCGCACCCGGTGCCTCCCGTCCGATACGGTGCTCGACGGGATCTATCGTGACATCACCCCGTCCGGCGCGCCGCAGCAATACATGTCCCAGTGTCAGCAGTGGGGCTTCCAGCGCATCCTGCCCGTCATTGATGATTGCACCGCCAAATGCACCTATCGCACGACGCTCGAGGGTGACGCCCGCTACACCCACCTGATCTCCAACGGCGATGTCGACCGATCGGCGAACCCCGGCGGATGCCCCATCACGATCCCCGGCGACCCCTCGCGCCAACGCATCACCTACGTGAACCCCGTGCCGATGGCACCCTATCTCTTCATCGCCTGCGCCGGCACCTGGGACGTGCTGCACGACACGCTGACCCTCCCCGCCTCCAACGGCCTTCCGCAAAAAACCGTCACGCTCGAATACCTCGTCCCTCCCGGCCGCGCCGCCGACGCACGCATCCCCCTCGCCATCCTCAAGGATGCCGTGCTCTGGCAGCGTCAGGCACGCACCTACGCCTACCGCTATGACACCTATCGTACCATCTGCATGGAGAAGTCAAATTTCGGCGGGATGGAGAATGTCGGCAACACGACGATCATCACCGAGGCGGCCTTGATCGACCGCCACACCTCCGACGCCCGCCTCATCTACGCCCACGGCGTGATCGTCCATGAGTACGAGCACAATGAATGCGGGTCGGACGTCACCATGGAGTCGCCCTTCGACATGTGGCTCAACGAGGCGTTTACCGTCGACGTCGAACGGACCTATCTCCGTTCCGTGTTCAATCCCGCGTTCCTCCGCCTCCGCGAGGTCGACGCCATCCGCGCTCCCGGCTGCGGTCCGCTGGCCACCGAGGATGGCGGCGTCTTCGGGCGCATCGTGCGCGATGGCTTTAATCACCCCGACGAGCTCGTGGACGGGCTGACCTACGTCAAGGCGCCCGAGGTGATCGCCATGCTCAGGCTGCTCCTGGGCCGGGAAACCTTTGCGTGCGGCGTTCGGCTCTACTTTGGCCGTTACACCGGCGCCAACGCCAACACCAACCAATTTCTCGCCTGCTTCGAGGAAGCCGCCGGCCGCAGCCTCGCCGCATTCCGCAGCCCCTGGCTCGAATCGGCCGGCTATCCGCGCGTCGTTGCCGACTATCGCTACGACGATACCGCGCGCCGACTCACCCTCACGCTCAGCCAGACCCGCGTCGGCGAGGGTGCCCCGTTCGTCGTCCCCGTCGTCTGCGCGGCCGTCGGTGCCGATGGCCGCGACCTTCCGGGCACCTCCCGCACGCTTATCCTTGACAGCCCCGAGCAGACCTTTACATTTTCCGATGTTCCCTCCCCCGCGTTTGTCTCGCTCAACCGTAGCGCCTCGTTTTACGGCACATGCGAGGATCGCTCGGCAACACCCGGTCAGCGGCGCCTGCAGGTCCGGCGCGACGCCGACACCTTCAACCGGGTCGAGGCCATGCGCGCGCTGACCGACCGTGAACGCAGCGTGATCCTCGATGCGTTGCTGGCTGGAGCCGACCCGGCGTCGCTCGAACCGGCCGTTTCGGCGGATTGGCTCGATCTTTTTGTCGACATCCTTCAGGACAGGACGCTCTCCGACAGCCTCAAGGGGTATCTGCTCCAGATCGACGAGCAGCCGCTCGACCGCCGCAATCTCCGCCACGTCCGCGAATGTTGGCAGGCCCGCCGCATCCTCCTCCGCGCCGTCGCACGCCATGCAGGCGACACCGTGTTCCGGATTTTTGCGGCCACCGACACCCGGCATCCGCCGGCTCTCTCCGACACGCGCGGCCTCTCGGCCGCGATCGAGCGGCGTTTTCTGGCCGGCGTCCTCATGGAGCCCCTCGTCGCGGCCGACACGCCGCAGGCTCACGCCGCGTTGGAGGCGCACGCCGCTGCCGCCAGCGCTATCACGGACCGCCTCAATGCCCTCTCGGCGCTCAACCGCTCCGCGCATCCGCGTCGGCGGCAGCTCGTCGCCGCCGCCGGTGACGAACTGCGCCCGACCCTCTCCGGCTACATCGGCTGGCTTGGCATCCTCGGGCGTTCGCCCCATGCCGATGTGTGCGCGGAGATCGCGCGCGAGGCCTCGCGGCCCTCGTTCAACATCAGCCACCCCGGCCTTGCCCGCGCCCTCTACATCCCGTTCTCGCTCAACAACGCCCGGCTCTGGACCGACGACGGACTCGACTTCCTCGCGCGCACAACCGAAGCGCTCGCGGCCGTCAATGAAAACACGGCCCTGCGTCTGATTGCGCCGCTGCAACAGTCGGCCTCTCTGGCCGACGACCTGCGCCCGCGCGTGACAGCGACGCTCCGCTGGCTGATCGACGCGATTCCCGCTGCGGCAGCACCCTCCGTGCATGGGCGACTGGCAGATTACCTCTCCTGCGCGGAGCCGACAAGGTGAGCAATACGGGTGCAGACCGTGGTTGGCCATTTGTTTTCAGATTGAATCCGTTCGATCCAATGAAACACCGGTATCCCAGTGGATGCTGCAGTCAACGCACACGTAACTGACATTGAGTTTTGCGTCAAGCTGATGCGTCGCAAGGATCAGCAATTCTAATTATGACAGCCGCTATCGGGATCCAAATCGGGATCGGGACCGAAATCGACGAGAAAGCAAAGAATTCGATCCCGATAGCGATAGCGATAGCGATTTCGATTTCGACTGTACGGATATGCCATAATTAGAATTGCTGCGTTCCAGATCGACCTGTGGGTTAAGCCCAGCGAGAATCCGAAGGCTGGGCGTGTCAGGACCGGCAACCATCTGATCCATAGCCCCCTCTACGCACTGCTCCCCACAGACTGACTCTTTCGCTTCCCTTCGGCTTCTCCTTCACCTGGCGTGTGGACTCGCACCCCACAAGTCAGCGGCGATCCGGCGCGTATTCGCGTCGGATCGCCGTCTTGTTGGCCTCCTCTTTTGTGCAAACTTCAATGCGCCTGCAATCCTTGTGCCAATGCTAGCGGTGAGGTGGCGGTATTCCGTCGCCTCACCGCTAGCGTTGGAGCTCTCTATTTCATGTGTTGAACCGCATAGGCATTCAACAGACTCCGAATCATCTTCTGGTAAGCGGTTTTGTGTAAGCCCGCCTGTTTCTTGAAGAAATCGAGGCTGGTCCGGCTCAACGAAATCGTGACCTTGACGTTTTCTTCTCTAAAGGCGAGTTGCTCCGGTGACGGGAGAAAGTCCGTCACCACTCGAACCTTGCCCATGGGCTCATCCGTGTAAGTGGTTTTGCTCTTCATAAAGTCTCTTTCCTTTCCGCCAGTATCCGGCACCGAAAATTCGGATGACGTTGTTTCTGTACGTAAAACGCACGGTCAGAACGCCGTCGCCGACACGTCCGACACAGTAGTATCGAGCCTCATCGACGCTGTGCTCCTCATCGGCCAAGATCACACGATGGGGATCGGCAAAGGCATACTGAGCGATGGCGAAATTCACACCGTGCTTTTGCCGATTCTGCCCGTTTTTGGCAGCATCCCATTCGAACAGTGTCTTGTCCATGGCGTGTAGGATACCGGTTCGGGCACTAGATAGCAATACTAAAGTATGGCCAGACATATGGCTTCACCAGAAGCCCGGGGTTCTTCCCGCAACCTCACTTCTCTTGCGCGGCGCGGGCAGGGACGTCGCCCCCGGATGGCGGTTGGGGCGCCTGCCTCTCCCCCAGTCTGCCCTTCGCCTTTTCGATAAAGGGCTCGGTTTGCTCCTTCATGTGTATGGGTCCGAATGTGATCGGGATGGGCGGAGAAGCCGGGTATCGGGTATAGCGCGGGCATGGTAGCCTCTTTTGTGTCGAGCTCAGGCTGGCCGAGAGCAGTCTCGACAACGTCTTGCGACGAAGCGTAGACGACAACGCGTGCGACGAAGAAAGCGACGACGTGTGGCGTGGCATGGATAGGAGCAGCAGGTAGGGCAGAACACATTGACCACGAGAGGCTGAAAGTCTATCCGAAAGGCATGCCATTCGCGACACAGGTGGATCTGACTAAAGCAATTCTAATTATGAGCATCGATTTCGGTATCCAAATCGAAATCGGGATCGGGATCGGGATCGGGATCGACGGGAAAGATGGGAATTCGACCCCGATACCGATAGCGATTTCGATTTCGACTGGCCGGATGCGATCATAATGAGAATTGCTGATCTGACTACCGCCGATTCCTGCCCGGCAGCCCCATCCACCGTGGAGGATGGGCGCGACCAGATCAGACGAATCGCAGTCATGCTCAGACCACTCTCAAAGGCGGTCAGGGATGACATCTAGCTCCCACACTTCGTCGTCTACACTTCGTCGCACACTTCGTCGTCTACGCGCAGAGGTCTTTGACCAACTCCTTGAGTGTCGTCTTCTTCAGGTCCGTGAACTCGCCGGGGTCGAAGAACACGCCGTAGCAGACGCTGCACTTCTCAAACACGATGTGCGGCTGTCGCGCATCGTGCGTGGGGCTCATGCGCGGCGGTATTTGCCGCATGAGGGATGCCCCACTTTTGCCGCCGCTGTTCTTTCCGCTTGTTTTCCCTATCGCTTTGCGAGTAACATTCACCCCATGCGAGCCGTCTCTGTGGCTCGCCTTGAGGAGAATACGAAAATGGCCGCTCTGACGATCAAACCCGCCGGTTCCTGCCGCTTTGACGAACTCTCGCTGGGCGAGGTGATGCTGCGCCTCGATCCGGGCGAGATGCGCATCCGGACTGCTCGCGCCTTCACCGCCTGGGAGGGCGGCGGCGAGTACAACGTCGCCCGCGGCCTGCGTAAATGCTTCGGCCTGCGGACGGCGATTGTAACCGCGTTTCCAGAGAATGACATCGGCCGCCTGGTCGAGGATTTCATCCTGCAGGGCGGGGTAGATGTCTCGCTCATCCGGTGGCTGCCGTTCGACGGCATCGGCCGTAATTCCCGCGTCGGCCTCAATTTCACGGAGCGCGGCTACGGAATCCGCGGCGCGCTCGGCATCCCCGACCGCGGCCACACCGCCGCCGCGCAGATCAAACCGGGCGACATCGACTGGGAGCACATCTTCGGCGTGCTGGGCGTCCGCTGGTTCCATACCGGCGGTATTTACGCAGCCCTCTCGGCGACCACGCCGTTGGTGATTGAGGAGGCTATGGCCGCCGCGCGCAGGCACGGCACCGTTGTCTCCTACGACCTCAACTACCGCCCCTCGCTCTGGAAATCATTCGGCGGACTGGCCCAATGCCAGGCGGTCAACCGCCGTCTCGCCCAGTATGTGGACGTCATGATCGGAAACGAGGAGGACTACACCGCCTGCCTCGGCGTCGCCGTCGAGGGCTTGGACGAGCACCTCTCCTCGCTCGATATCTCCTCATTCAAGCGAATGATCGAGAAGACAGTCGCCCAATTCCCCAATTTCAAGGCATGCGCCACCACCCTGCGCACGGTCACATCGGCCTCGGTCAACGACTGGGGCGCGGTCTGCTGGCACGACGGTGCCTTCTTCGAGGCCCCGCACATGAAGGATCTCTGGGTGCTCGACCGCGTCGGCGGCGGCGACAGCTTCGCCTCCGGCCTGATCTACGGATTCCTGACGTGCCTCGATGCCGACAAGGCCGTCCGCTACGGCGCGGCCCACGGCGCGCTCGCCATGACCACACCGGGCGACACCTCAATGGCATCCTTAACCGAAGTCGAGAAACTCATGGGCGGCGGCTCCGCCCGTGTCGTCCGCTGACTGAACGCTTCTGGAAAATGCGACCATGAACCTCAAAACGTCTTACCTCGGCCTCGAACTCAAAAATCCGCTGATTGTTAGCAGTTGCCCCCTGACCAGTTCCGTCACGGGCGCGGTGGCCATCGAGACGGCGGGCGCGGCGGCAATTGTGGTGCGCTCGATCTTCGAGGAGCAGATCCGCGCCGAGACGGCGCAGATGGACGAGGCCCTCGCCGACTACGGCACGGGCGCCGCCCTCGATTACCTCCGCGCGGACCTTGGCATGCGCCTCGGGCCCGAGACGTACATCGATGGCCTCCGGGCCATCCGAAAAGCCGTCACCATCCCGGTCATCGCCTCGATCAACTGCATCTCGCCCGACCAATGGGTCACTTTTGCCCGCAAGATCGAAACGGCCGGAGCCGACGCCCTGGAATTGAACGTGTACGATATTCCGCAGAGCCCGGACGAGACCTCCGATGCGGTGGAATCGCGCCACCTCGCCCTCGTTCAGGCGATCCGGGCCGAGATCAAGCTCCCCGTCACCATCAAGCTCTCGCCTTATTACACCCATGCACTCGCCTTCACGCGCAAACTCGATCGGCTTGGCGTCAACGGCCTGGTGCTCTTCAACCGGTTCCTCCAGCCCGATATTGACATCGCGACCGAGCGCCTGCGTTTCGAGGTGAACTTCTCGCGCGAGCAGGACCTGCGCCTGCCCCTGCGCTGGGTCGCGATCCTTCGCGACCACCTGCGGTGCGACATCGCCATCAGCGGCGGCGTGCATACCAGCGATGGCCTCGCCAAGGGGTTGCTGGTGGGTGCCAACGTCGCCTATTGCTGTTCCGCGCTGTATCACAACCCCGACACCCGAGCCGTGGTCGGCGGCATGCTCGACGGACTGACCGTCTGGATGCGGAGCCACGGGTATGCCGACCTCGCCGCCTTCCGGGGCACGTTGCGCGAGCGCGTGCTCGGCGACGGCGAGGGCTTCGAACGCGCCCACTACGTCAAGGTTCTCTCTTCCAGCCACGAATGAAACGAACCCGTAAACCCGGCCAACCACCGATCGAAGCCGACCTCGGCTTTGCCCGACTCGACCTCGACCGCTTGCGGCGGCGGGGGATTCCGGAGGTTATCTTCGGTTCGGGCAAAACCGCCGCGCAGCTTGCCGCCATTGTGGCGCGGCTGAACGAAGCCGGGCAGAATGCCTTCGCGACACGTGTCACCCCGGAACAGGCCGAGGTGGTCCGACGCGAGATCCCCGACGCGGTTTACGAGCCGGTCAGCCGGACGCTGACACGCGACGTCGCCCCCCTCCCCCGGCTGCGCGGCAAGGTCGCGATCCTCTGCGCGGGAACCGCCGACATCCCGGTGGCAGAGGAAGCGGCTGTGACGGCGACCCGATTGGGCGCCCGCGTCGAACGGGTCTACGATGTGGGCGTAGCCGGCCTGCACCGGCTGCTGCGGCGGCTGCCGGTTTTTTCCGACGCCCGCGCCGTGATCGTGGTCGCCGGCATGGAAGGCGCGCTGCCCTCGGTTGTCGCGGGGCTGATTGACAAGCCGGTGATTGCCGTCCCCACCAGCGTCGGCTACGGCACGGCGCTCAACGGCCTCACCGCCCTCCTCGCCATGACCACCTCCTGTGCATCGGGCGTCACTGTGGTCAATGTTGATAATGGCTTTGGAGCCGGCGTGGCCGCCGCCTTGATCAACCGACGGTCCTGACCGCCGAGTGGGAGGGCCTGCTGAAATGGATGACATCCGCTTTTCGTGCCCGTCCTGCGATCGGCATCTTGCCGCGCCTCCCGATATGGCAGGCGAAGCGATGTCCTGCCCGGCGTGCGGACACGCGCTCTGCATCCCGCCGCTCGCCCCGGAACCGCCGCCGCCAGCCTGCGCCGCCGTCCCGGTTCCCCGAAGCATTCCCAAACGCCATTCGCCGGAAGGTGCAGTCCTGGGTCAGGCTTCCGCCAGAAAACGCGTCGTTGTGACCGTTGCCGAGAGACGCACGCAATCGGATGACAGCGGCACGGCCGCCGCCGGGCGGAATCCAAGACGCAAGCGTCCCGGCATCCCCGCCGTGGCGATTACAACGGCCATTCTGATCATGGGCGTGCTGTGGTATGCCTGGAGGACTATCTGGCATGCTCCCCCCGTTCCAGGTCGAAACGGACGTGTCGCCGACCTCTCTTTTTCTCTGATCTGGATCGGTGGAGAAACCTTTGAGATGGGATCGGCCGCCGGTGACGCCGACGAGCAGCCGGTGCATGCGGTTCGGATCTCACAGGGGTATTGGATCGGTGGCACTGAGGTGCCCAACAGCGATTACCAGCTCTTTCTGCGGGCCTCGGCTTATAATGGGAAATCCGATGCCGACGACGATTATCTCAAGCACGTCGGCGGAGGCTCTGCAATGTCGACGAATCTGAGTCATCCGGTGGTCTGGGTGAGTTGGAGCAATGCTGTGGCGTTCTGCAACTGGCTGACCCGGCGTGAGCGACAGGCCGGACGTTTGCCAAGAAATTATATTTACCGCCTGCCGACCGAAGCGGAGTGGGAATTGGCGGCGCGGGGCGGCCGAGCCCAGCCAGGCTACCGCTACAGTGGTGCCGATGATGCGGATGCGGTGGCTTGGTATCGGGACAACAGCAAGGGCGGCACCCAGCAGGTGGGCGAGAAGAGGCCCAACGAGTTGGGCATTCTGGATATGAGCGGAAACGTGTGGGAGTGGTGTCAGGACTGGTATCAGAACACCTACTCAGGCTTGGCTGCATCCGATCCGGCGGGACCCGGTCAAGGCCAATTCCGCGTGCTCCGGGGCGGTGCATGGAACGGCGAGGAGAGCCAGTGCCGGCCAAGCTGCCGCGGCCGGATGAACCCCTCCTGCACGGCCAGCTTCCTCGGTTTCCGCGTGGCCCTGGCACCTGCCGACCGCGTGACCCGCTGACGCCGGGATGACGCTGGCCCTTTTTCTTTCGGCACGGCGGGACGCCGCTGCCCTACCCGATTGCTTCGCGCATAATCGTAGCCCGTACTCGTCGTCCGTACTCGTAGACCGAAAGCGCAAGCCCGGCCAACGGGTACGGGCGACGATTACGCTTGACGAGGAGAGAACGGTCAAACGGGCTGGCAAAGCAAGTTTCAGAAGCAGTTGATGGTCAGGCGTCAGGGGCCAAGGACGATCAACCCGTGAATATGTCTAAAATGGGAGTCGTAGGTCACGAGACGGGATCCCGTTTCCAATGCGGCCGCAGCGATCCAGATGTCGTTGGTGGGAATCGGCGTGCCCTGGCCTGTCAGTTGACCGATGAGGATGCCGTATCGTTCGGCGATGTCGGTTGTCACCGGAATCGTCTCAACTCCGGGGAGGGCGAGGAATTCGCCGAGTTGCCTCCGGTTCGTCTCCCGACGCGACCCGAGTTCGAAGCCCGCGTGCAACTCACCGAGAACAGTGGCGGGAAAGAGCACTTCCTCGCAGGACTCCAGCAGTTGAGTCAGCGGCGCATGCCCGCCCATCAGCCGGCTGTAGGCGTTGGTATCCAGGCACACCCTCATTTCGGCCACACTTCCGGGTCGATCTGTTCGAATACTCGTGTGTTCCGCTCGAATGTCCGGCACTCCTCAGGGTTCCATTGGCCGGCAAAACGGGACAAATCGCGCCTCTTGGAGTCTCTGGCCCGGATTTCCAGCGCCACTTCGAGCAACTCGATGGCGGCTCGGTTCATACTGCGACCGGACTTCTTCGCCTTCATCCTAAGGCTTTTCCCCACCTCGTCCGGAATGTGCCGCAACGTCATTTGCGCGATCATAACCCATCCTCTTTCTTTTGCCTCTACGAATGACATCAGAACGATAGCTGATATGCAGGCAGAAAGTCAACGTCGAAATAAAAACCTGTCGTAATCGGTTGGCGACAGGTGTGTGTGTGTGTGTGTGGGCGCGACAGCGGGTAGGGCAGCGGCGTCCCGCCGCGCCGAAAGAGAAAGAGAATGCGCGACAGCGGTGTGTGGGCGTGTGAGCTGTCGGGGGCTGATCAGAATTCCCCTTTCAATTCGATAGCGATCAATGCCTTGATCCATTCGCTGCGGCGCGGCGAGACGCCGCTGCCCTACCCACCCCACGCACCCACACACCCACACACCCACACACCCACACACCCACACACACTCACACACCCA
>VGWG01000058.1 GCA_016873675.1 Lentisphaerota bacterium
CCTATCTCAAAGCACCCGACAGCGCCTGGCGCGATCCCCGAAGCGGATCGTCCATCCGGCTGAATCCGGCCATCGTCGGGCAGAAGCTGGATTCGATCAAGAATCCCAACGAAACCGTGCTGGCTTATTACGGCCCCTCCGCCACAGACGCGCAGCAGTCCCCTCCCTGCGCCGCCTTTTGCGACGGCAGTGTCCGGCCCCTGACGCCCGCGCAGCTTGAAGCCGGGCTCAAGCCCGCGACACGCCCAGAGTGAGTGTGCAAGCCACTGGACTATCGAAATCGCCGAACTAAAGGAGAACAAAATGAAACTCACACGACTTCTTCTCGCCGCATCGGTCTTTATGACCATCACTCATCGGGCTTGGGGATCCGATCCCCAGTCCAATGCAACACTGACGGTCGTTCTGGAGCTTGCGGATGGCTCCCGCGTCATCGGCGCACCCGGCATCGAAATGGTGCCCGTGCAAACGTCGTACGCCAAGATGAACGTCCCGTTGAAGCAGATTCGGACCATCACGATGGGCGATGACCACGAAACTGCCGCCTTTGCCTTTCAGAATGGCGACGCGCTGAAGGGCGTGATCGGTCTCGGGCCGATGCAGCTCGATACCGTGTTTGGCCGGGTGTCGGTCGGCATCGAGCATGTCCGGAAGCTTCACATCCTGTCCACTGGTGGTGTGCTGCCGGCGGGTGAAGGCCCATTGGCTTTCGGTGGTGTCAATTGGATGCCGTGGCGAACCCTGTTCGAGGTGCAGGGCGACAGACTCGTCTCGCTGCCCAAGGTTCGACCGGGGTTCAGCTATGGGCACGGCAGCAACGGACGTGGTCCCGGATTCATGACTAACATCGGCACTGCGGACTGGAAAGATTACAGCGTGGAATTTGACTTCTGCATGCGGGGTGTCGATCCCGCGCTGAATCCCCACGGGTTGCCGCTGGACTACCGTGGTGGCAGCATCGCGTTCCACGTTGCCGACGCGAAGGAAAGCTGGAACGAATGCGGCTGGAGCGGGTACAGCCTTGGCTTCGCCAGCGACGGCACCTGGAGTCTCGAATGCTCCTACAATCAGTATTGCCGCGTGCCCAACGGCTATGGGAATCTGCAAAATGACGGGCAGCGCAAACTGGCAGAAGGGCGGGGCCTGGCGCTGGACCC
This sequence comes from Lentisphaerota bacterium, assembly GCA_016873675.1. Taxonomy (NCBI): domain Bacteria; kingdom Pseudomonadati; phylum Lentisphaerota; species Lentisphaerota bacterium. Next base: position 1,158 of record VGWG01000058.1, read on the forward strand.
GCAAAACGGCAACAGGATTCGGATCGAGGTGTCCGGAACGCGCATCCAGATTTGGGTTGACAGCAACATGATCGTGGACGTGCGGGACGAGAAGATGCGCGACAGCATCGGCGGGAAGACGCTGGACCATGGCGGCGTTGGAATGAGCGGAGGACACGATTGTATGATCTGGATCCGCAACTTCTCCGCAAAAAGCCTGTGACGGCTGAGGACGGTTGCGAGGATGTGCCTGAGCGCGGGTTGACATTCACAACGTCCCCGCTAAAATAGCGCCCCATTCGTAGAGGCTGTCAGAGTCTGGTTGAGGCCTTCTACCCAACGCTTCGTGATTGGAAAGATACCGAGTCTTTTGCCTATGATCTCCAACATCCGAATCGTGCTGATCGGCACGCTCTATAGCGGCAACATTGGCTCGGTCTGCCGCGCCATGGCTAACTTTGGTCTCACGGACCTGGTGCTGGTCAGCCCGGTTTGCGCCGACGGTTGGGCCGAGGCGTCCAAGTTCGCCGTCCACGGGGCCTCGGTCCTGGAGGGGCGCCGCACCGTGGCGACCTTTGACGAGTCGGTCGCCGATTGCGCGGCCGTGGTTGGCACCACCGCCCGGCTCGGCCTGTACCGCCAGCATGTCCGCACCCCGCGCGAGGCCGCGCCGGGACTGCTCGCGCTGGCCGGCGGCGGTCCGGTCGCGCTGGTCTTCGGACGGGAAGACAAGGGGCTGCTCAACGACGAGATTGCGCGCTGCACCCATCTGCTCCGCATCCCGACGGGAACGGACTACACCTCGATCAACCTCGGGCAGGCAGCCCTCCTCTGCGCTTACGAGCTGTTTCTCGCCAGCGGCTCATACGAGCCGCCGTGCGAAAAGGCGCCGCCCGCCCCGGCCGCACACCGGCTGAGGCTCCTCGAACTCTGGCGCGAGATGCTGCTGCTGATCGGCTTCATGACCCCGGAGAAGGCCGACCACATGATGCAGGGCGTTCAACGCATCTTCTCCCGCGGCGCCCTCACCACCGACGACGTGAACATTCTCATGGGCGTCGCCCGGCAGGCCGGCTGGGCCGCCCGCGCAAACAGCAAACCGAAACCGGAGCCGTAGCCGGGCGCATCCCCGTTTCGGTGCTTTCATGGGAGCGCGGGCGTCTCGCCCGCACCGTTGGCCGTTACGCGTGCTTCCCCAAGCGGGCGGGACGCCCGCGCTCCCATCAAGAACGCGTAAAGTCAACGAAACGGGGATGCGCCCGCCGTAGCCGCATCCGCCGTTTCCACGCTTGCATGTCGGCACCGCCTCAGTTAATATTGCCAACGTGTTTTGTATCTTTCTTGCGCCTGAGCGTGTCCCAATCCCGAGGAGTGCACCATGAATTGCTGCTGTTCCTGCCGCCCTGACTTTGAAAAGCTGGCGTCCGAGCCCCGGACGTTTGAGGATGCCGGCTGCGCGCTGATCGGCCCGGTTCCGACGATCGCCCTGACGCCCGTCGCCGACGGCCGCATGGGCGCGTACGAAGATAATCAAGCGCGCACCTGGAAGCTGACCGAGAAGCTCTACGACCTGATCACCCGCAACGTGAAACTGCCCGACGGCACGCCGGTCCGGGTCGTCGTGGCGCCCGAGATCGTCTACGGCCCGCGCTCCGGCGCCCGCGCCCAGGCCTATTACACCGCGCAGGGCGTTAGCGCCAACATCTGGGTCTCCCGCTCCTGGGCGTATTCCGACGAACTGATGTCGGCCTGCCAGGGGATCGGTTCATCGGAGTGGCAGCAGGCCGCCTACGGGCTCAACCAGACGGACCGCCCCGGCGCCGTGTGGCTCAAGGCCTTCACGGCGGCGATGGATGAAAAGAAGCGCCCGATCTTCGCCATCTACTCCCCCGATCTCGAGGACGAGACCCAGCCCTGCAGCGCCTACGTCAGCGAGCGCATCCTCCGCTTCGCCCGCTGCGCCGCGGCCGCCGCCATGATCCGCGGCAAGAACTACCTCAACATCGGCTCGGTCTCGATGGGCATCATCGGCTCCGACTCCCGCCGCAACACCATGCTCGACTACCTCGGCATGGGCACCTGCAATTTCGACATGGCCGGCATCCGCGGCCGTCTCGCGCTGGGGTTCTACGACCACGAGGAGGCCGCGCAGGCCTTCGCCTTCTTCAAGAAATCCTTTGCCTTCGATTTCGGTTCCGGGAAGCGCCCCCTGCCGCCCGACGAGTTGCTCATGGAGAATGTCAGGATCGCCCTGATCGTGCGCGACCTGATGATCGGCAATCCCCGCCTCGCCGATCCCGCGGTCGGCCGCAAGCAGGGATTCACGGCCAACGTCGAGTACGCGCAGGGCTACAACGCCATCGCCTCGGGCACGCAGGGCCAGCGGCAGTGGACCGACTTCTACCCGAACTTCGACCTGACCGAGTCGATCCTGAACTCGTCGTTTGACTGGAACGGCTTCCGCGCGCCTCTGATCGTCGCAACCGAGAACGACTCCAAGAACGGCATCGGGATGCTCATCGGCAACCTCCTCTCGGGCGGCGCCGCGCAGCTCTTCGCCGACATCCGCACCAACTGGACACCCGCCTCGATCAAACAGGCGACCGGCGTGGACGTGAAGCAGATCTGCCCGAACGGCATCATCGACAAGCGCAACTCCGGCGCGGGCGCGCTGGACTACGCGCTCGACATCTTCACGCTGGTCAAGGGCGGCTCGAAGCTGACGGTGCAGCAGGTGCTGGACGCCATCCGCAACGACCCGCAGGCGCAGAAGAAGCTGATCGCCGCAGCCATCAAGGGGACGCGCTACATGGGCGCCAGCCTCACCTACTTCCCCGGCGACGGCCTTTCCTCGCACTATCGCTCGCCCGGCGGCATCCCGCTCACCGCCTACCGCTACAACGTCGTGGGCGACCGGCTCACCTGCTCGGTTATCGAGGGAGACACGGTCGAACTGCCCCGGAAGGCCGCCGATCACATCTCCCGGGTCACCGACGCCACCTGGCCCGAGACTTACTGGACGCCGCGCGGCATGACCTCGTTCGAGTACATGACCCGCATCGGCCCCAACCACGACGCCAACTCCTTCGGCCTGATCGGCGCCGACTTCCTCACCTTCAACGCGATGCTCCGCATTCCGGTCGATATGCACAACGTCGGGCCAGCCGATGTGTTCCGCCCGACCCTGTGGGATCGTTTCGGCGGTGACGACTTCCGCGCCTGCCAGTTCCTCGGCCCGGTCTACGGCTGATCTGAGGCACGTGCGTTTTCCCGGGTCGCGGGGAAACGCACGGTCGTGGTGGCGTGGCTCGCGCTCGTAGGCCTGTTTGTGCAAGTCCCTGTTTATGGGGGCATGGGCCCGCGTGCAAGGGTTCTCCCTGCAAAACAGGTTATCCAGAGACAGCCGACTTCAGGGCCTGCCGTCCGGGCTGAACAAACCGATGCGGACCGCCTCCTGGAGCAGGCTACGGGCCACCGGCAGCGCCGTTTCGGCGCCAAAACCGCCCCGCTCGATGATCACCGTCACCACCAGCCTAGCCTGGGCCTGGGGCGCGAAGCAGGTGAACCACGCATGGTCGCCGCCGCCGGTCGCCTCGGCAGTTCCCGTCTTGCCGCATACCGCCAAACCCGGAATGTCGGCGTCGCGACCGGTGCCCGACACCACTGACTCGCGCATCAACGCCGCCACCGTCGCCGCAGCCGCCGGCGTGGTGATGCGATTCATCCGCCGCGGCACTTCCAGGGCGTCCAACCGGGGCTGCCACAACACACCGTCCGCCGCAATCGCGCTGGTGAACATCGCCACGTGCAGCGGCGTCACGAGCAGCGGTCCCTGGCCGATCGCCAGTTGAGCCACCGCTGCCCGGTCCTGCTGCGACACGGGCGGCAGATGTCCCTCGAATGACCGGAGGCCGCCATCCGCTCCCGCAAACACCGTCACCCGTTCGTTGATGTGCGCCGCCTCGGCGACGGTGTTAAACCGCTCGGCGCCACACGCCAGGCCAAGTTGGGCGAAATAGACGTTGGACGAGCGGACGAACCCGTCGCGCAGGCCAATCCGGCCATATCCCGGCCAGACCCTCCCCTGCCGTTCATACGCCCAATAGGAGCTGTCGCGAATCGGCTGGACGCGCGGCGAGGCCGCGAAGCCGGTGCCCGGGCAGTTGAACACCGGCGCCATTTTCTGCGCCGCCGCCATCGCCGCAACCAGCACCTTGAAGGTCGATCCGGGCGGGTAGCGTCCGTGCAACGCCCGGTTGAGCATCGGCGCCGCCTCGGCATCCCGCGCCACCGGGACTGGATTCCGGGGATCGAATGCGGGCGAACTGACCAGCGCCAAAAGCGCGCCATCATACGGCCGCAAGATCACCACCGCGCCGCGCCGCCCCGCCAATAGATCAAACGCCTTTTGCTGCAGCCGTGCGTCGAGGGTCAGCGCCAGATAAACCCCAGCGGCCTGCTGGCGGTCGAGCAGGTTGCGGCCGAATCGTTCGCGCTCGCGACGGGTTGCGATCCCGTAACCCGCGAGCTGTGGATCAGCCGCACGCTCGAGACCGGCGATGCCGTAACGCGGATGGTAGTAGCCGACCACGTGCGCGGCTGCGGCTCCCAGTGGATAGCGCCTCCCCCACGCATCGCCTACGCCCGACTCGGCCAGCTTGACGCCGGTGCAGTCGTAGATCGTCCCCCGCTTCACCTGCCTGCCTGCTGCATCGGGACGCTGATTGTAGCGCCGCATGAATAAGACGAACTCGGGTTTGCGGAACCCCGCGATCTGCCAGCCCGCTTGATACCCCAGCACCCCCAACAGCGCTGTCACGATCATCATATTGAGCACGAAGAAGGCTCGCCAACTGCGGGCCGCCGGCTGCGATCCCAACATGAAAGCCGCGCAACACAACGCGAGCAGCACAAAAAACGCCACGCGCGAAACGCGGACCATCGACGCGCCAGACTCGCCATTCAGCAGCTTTATGACCGTGTCGAGCATGTCATGTCTGGCGCCGGAACACAATGGGGTCGATGACGAACCGCAGTGGCTCGCCCGCCACATAACGGCGCAGATTATCGAGGCAGACGCGGTGCATGGCGTCCAGCCGCGTCGGCGGTTTGCCGTCCGTCGGCCAATTCCGGTTGACGTGATGGGCCGTCAGAATGCAGTTCTGCCAGCTCCGGGCCGGATGTCCCGCCGGCAGCGAGTCGGGCTCGAGCACGTCCAGCCCGGCTCGGAGACGGCCGCTGGCCAGTTCCGCAAAGAGTGCCTCCTGATCAATGATCGCGCCGCGGGCCGTGTTGATCACCACGCCGTGGACCGGCAACCGGCTCAATAGCTCCGCTGTAACGCTATGTCGCGTCTCGGGGTTCAAGCCCGCATGAATCACAATCGCCTCTGATGCGCTGAATAGCGCCTCCAGGCTCGCCACACGTTCACACCCGGCCGGGATCTCCGTCGCATAAGGATCGAAGACGCGCAACACCGGGCGGAAGGGGCGGATAAGCTCGATGAAAAACCGTCCGATGGCCCCGCACCCATAGACCCCCACATTCAGTCCCTCCAGCGATCCGCCCGTGCAGGTTGTGTTGAGGTACCATCCGTCGTTGCGAATCAACTGGACCTGCTGGTGCAGATCCTTGAGCACCGCCAGCAGCAGCGCCATGGCGCCCTCGGCCACGGCCGGCGCGAGTGCGTCTCCCCAGTTGGTCACGGGTACTCCCGAGTCCACGATTTCGGGTGTCACCCATTGCTTCATCTCGCCCGTGATGTTGCAGATGTAACGCAACGCGCCGGGCTCATGGACAATGGCTGCCGGAACCGGCGCCGATCCCCAGCCCAGCAGAAGGACCTCCGCGCCCTGAATCAGGGCCAGCCGCTTCGCCTCTTCCAGCGTGGCGCCGTTCTCAATAATCGTCAGATCGCCGACGTTCGCCAGAGCGTCCCGGAACACGCCGGTCCATATTTCGCCATGCGGCGCGCCAGCGGCGATGTGCAAGAGTTTGAGCACGATGGTGTTCCTTTCTGCCTGCCATCAGGCAAATGCCCGCAGCAATGAATAAAGCCACAACAAGAAACTGGGAATGGCTATGATGATAGCAAATACGTTGCGGTCGCGTCGCGCTCAATTTATTTTCATCTTTCATTTTTCAGTCACCCTTTTTACGACGCCTGTGCTAAGATCCGTCCGTGGTGGGTCGCTTGCGTCCGTCCGGTTCACGGTGGCGGGCGCACGTGCCGGGAAACGGAGACACGCATGTTGGAGATCAAGACATTGGGCTACGCGGATATTCCCGCGGCGCTGCATCTGTGCGAACAGGTCAATTGGAATCATCTGGCTTCGGATTGGGCGCGCACGCTGACGCTCAATCCGGATGCCTGTCTGGGCGGCTTTGAAGACGGCACCGTGAAGGCAACCTGCACACTCACGCGGTTCGGATCGATCGGATGGGTTGGCACGTTTCTCGTGGATCAGTCCCTGCGCGGCAAGGGCTATGGCAAGCGGATGTTCGAGGCGATGCTGGCAACCGCCCAAAGACAGGGGGTCACCTGTCTCGGTCTCGATTCATCGGACGCCGGCCGGCCGATTTATCTCCAGTACGGATTTCAGATGACCGGACAGGGCATCGAACTCTGGACCGGTCCGACAGACCGCGTCGCAGACCCGCATGAGGCCGCCCGACCCCTGCAGGAGATCGATTGGGCAAGCCTGCTGGCCTTGGATGAAGCGTGCGTTTTGGTGCCGCGCGAGCGACAACTCCGGGCGCTTGCCAGCGAACCGGACGCCTCGGCGCGAGTGATTGTGGAGGCGGGGAGAACCTGTGCGTTCGGGTTTTCCCGTCCCGGACGGCTGACGGGCACCATCGGCCCAGTCGTGGCTCGCGATGCCCGGCACGCGGGCTTGATTGTATCCGCGCTCGCCGCCGACCGGGCGCGTCTCGATGGCGCAAAAGCCGTCGGACTGGCCATCCCAGACCACGCACCGTTCAGCGCGTGGTTGGCCGAACGCGGGTTTCTCATGCGCAGGCGAAACATCCGCATGTTCCGCCCAGAACCCCGCGCCATGCTCGCCGGCCCCTCTGTCTTCGCCGCCACCGGTTTGGGAATGGGCTGACGAGGACGTGTTGTCTTTCTGTTTGCAAACAAGCGATTTCTTGCCGCATGATGGATAAAATACGGATCTCATGCCAGCACAATCAGGATCACCCCGGCCAGCACTCCGGCCAGCGCCCAGGTCTTTCCCTGCCGGTTGACATCGCCGAAAAGGAAGGTCCCAAAACCGAAAGACACCACCACGCTGCTGCGCCGCAGCAGGGAGAGAATAACAATCAGCGCGTCCGGGTTTTTAACAGCGTTGAAGTAGACGAAATCGGCGGCTAGCAGCAGCAACCCGATGGCCGGAATGCTCCAGCGCCAGTGAAAGAGCGTGTACTTCCCGCGCTTCGGCCACCAGACACAGGCGGTGAACGCGCCGAGCAGCGCCACATTGTAAAAGGAGAACCAGAACTGAACCAACATCGGGGTGTAGCCGAGTTGCTGGATGAGATATTTGTCATACAGTGTGCTGATGCTGCCGATCAGCGTGGCCAGGAAGATGTAGAGTATCCAGCGGCTGCGATGGAAAACCACCCCCTCCTTCTGTCCGATCACCGAGAAGGCATAGTAGGCGCAGAAAACCACCGCCATTCCGGCCCATTGCATCGGTAGCGGACGTTCCTGGAAAAACAAAACCGCGCCGAGCAGTGTCCAGGCCGGGCCTGAAGCGCGAATCGGCGAAAAAAGCGAGATCGGCAGATGCTTCATAGCAAAGTAAGCCAGCACCCACGAAACGCACACGATCACCGCCTTGATCAGAATGTGCAGATGCTCAGACCGCGTGGCGACCGGCACATAGCAGTTGATGCCCAGCATCCAGTCCGGCGCCAGCCGCGAGGCGGCCAACATGAACGGCATCGGCAGAAACCCCGCGACGGTAGACAAGAACAGCACCGGCAGCACGGCGTTATGATTCAACGCATGCTTTTTGCAGACGTCATAAAGCCCGAGCAGCACCGCCGAGATCAGTCCAAGATAAATCCACATAACCCGTCCGTAGGAGAACTGGAGAAAATGATGGACATGAGAAAACGGGGCGAGCACCCGGGGGACAGGCGCAAAGTGGCCCTCCAGCCGATCGCTGCACACCGGCTACTGGCTGGCGGGCTTGGAAATGGAGGGGCATCTGCCGGATTGGGGTTCATCAGACCAGCGGCCGGATGAACGTGTCGGCATCGGCCTCGGTCTTGCAGAGCGGGACGTCTTTGAAGAGCTTCCACGTCTCGATATGCCGCGTGGAACCGCCCGGCTTGAGCACAACCAACGGGCCGAGGCTCTCCAGTTCGAGAATGTCCTCATTGGAAAAAGTCTCGAAGCTGCAGCCGTCATCGGGGTACTTCTGTCCGTCGCTATGCTCGAAGTACTTGACGAACAGGAAGCCGTCGAGCTGGTAAGCGACCCACTTTTCGCGATGAGCGATGCCGAGCTTGTTCGCTTCGCAAGCCGGATCTTGGCGGAAGAACAGGTAGCGGTTGCCGATGGTCCAGCGCGGATCAGCCAGATTCGTGTAGCCCCAGAGGCTCCAGGTCTGATTGTGGGTAAGCCGTGCGGTATGTGCAATCTTGGACGGCAGTGGAATGACCGCTTGCCCCTTCACGTTCATCACCGAGAGCGCCCACGGCGCGCATTCGACCGCCTCGTTGCCCGCATTGATGAGCGTGTGAACGACGGTCACGGTGTTACTGTCCGATGCCAGTGTGATATCCATCTGCTTGACAATCCCGGTGATAGGCCCCGCCGCCTGACGTACCCGCACACCGCCTGCGATCTTTTCGGCCGACGCATAGGACTCGTTGTCCAGCTCATAGCTCCAGGGTTTGGCTTCGGGGGCGATCCAGAACCGATGCCCGCCGCGGATCTGCCACTCCGCCTCACCGGACATCCCCTGCTGTCCCGGCATTTCGCGAAAGAGATTCTTGCCGCCGAGGTATCCCAAGCGGATCACCCGCGGCCCCACATCACGTGTGATCAACAACTCAACCTCGCGATTCGCCAGACGCAAACACGCCCACCCGTTATATGTCACCGTTTCCATTTGACCTGCTCCCTTCGTATACGACTGATGCCAACCCAACATCCAACGGACCTACCGTCATCACCATTAAGAAAAACGCACGTAAACGACCTTCCTCCCCACCACCTACCCGCGCGCCGCGCGATAGCGGCGGATGAGGGCGTTGGTCGAGGCGTCATGGGCCAGCGCCGCGTCATCGGCGGCGGTCAGCTCGGGCAGGATGCGGCCGGCGAGCGCCTTGCCCAGCTCGACGCCCCATTGGTCGAAGGAGAAGATGTTCCAGATAATTCCCTGCGTAAACACCTTATGCTCATACAGGGCGATCAGCGCGCCGAAGGTTTCGGGGGTCAGCTTGTCCGCCAGCAGAGAGTTGGTCGGCTTGTTGCCCTCAAAGGTCTTGTGCGGGATCAGCGTTTCGGGCACTCCCTCGGCTCGGCAAGCCTCGGCCGTCTTGCCAAACGCAAGCGCCTCGGTCTGGGCGAAGAAATTGGCCATCAGCTTGTCGTGGTGGTCGCCGAGCGCATGGTGCGACTTGCAGAAGCCGATGAAATCGGCGGGAATCAGCTTGGTTCCCTGATGGATGAGCTGGTAAAACGCATGCTGCCCGTTGGTTCCCGGCTCACCCCAGATGACCGGCCCGGTGCTGTAAGCCACCCGGCGGCCCTGACGATCAACCGACTTGCCATTGCTCTCCATGTCGAGCTGCTGCAGATACGCCGGCAGCCGCGCCAGATACTGGTCATACGGAAGCACCGCGTGAGTCTCCGCCCCATAGCCGTTGTTGTAGAGCACCCCCAAAACCCCCAGGATCACCGGCAGGTTGCGATTGAGCGGTGCCGTGTGGAAGTGCTTGTCCATCGCGTGATAGCCGCGGAGCATCCTCAGGAACAGCTTTGGGCCGATCGCCAGCATCAGGGGCAGGCCTATCGCCGAAGTCAGCGAATAGCGCCCGCCGACCCAATCCCAAAATCCGAACATGTTGGCAGGATCGATGCCGAAGGCCGTGACGTTCGCGGTGTTGGTCGAGACCGCAACAAAGTGCCTGGCAACGGCCGCCGAGCTCCCCACTTGCTCCACCAGCCACTCCCGCGCGGACAGGGCGTTGGTCATCGTCTCCTGCGTGGTAAAGGTCTTGGATGCCACGATGAAGAGGGTCTGGTCCGCCTTGACCTGGCGCAACGTCTCCGCCAGGTGAGTGCCGTCCACGTTGGAGACAAAAAACAGTTTCAACGTCCGCTTGCTGAAAGGCTTGAGCGCCTCGCAGGCCATGGCCGGGCCCAGGTCCGAACCGCCGATGCCGATGTTGACGATGTTGCGGATCGTCTTGCCCGTGTGCCCGCGCCATTTGCCGCTGCGCACGGCGTCGCAGAAGGCCGACATCTGGTCCAGCACCGCGTTCACTTGCGGCATCACGTCCGAGCCGTTGACCCGAACCGGGGCCCCCGAACGGTTGCGCAGTGCCGTGTGCAACACCGCCCGGTTCTCGGTTTCGTTGATCGCCCGGCCGGAGAACATCGCCTCGATCGCCTCCCGCAAACCCGACTCCCCGGCCAGCGCGAACAGCATGTGCATCAGCGCTGGCGTCACCCGGTTCTTGGAATAGTCGAGCGTCCAGCCCGCCGCGCTGAGCGTAAACCGGTCGGCCCGGGTGGGATCGTCCTGAAAAAAATCACGCAGATGGCGGTTTCGCGTCGCCGTGATTTCCTTCTCCACGCATTGCCACGCCGCTGTGTTCATGATAGGCCTCATTTTTTTAAAATCGTTTCGGATGCAGGATGGGTGAAAAGTTGGTATGATAACCCGCATTTAAGCAGAGCGAAAGGATAATCCATGCCCAAGGTCTTGATCATCGGCGCCGGCGGAGTCGGCGCGGTCGTCGCCCACAAATGCACGCAGGTCCCGGAAGTGTTCGGCGAGATCACGCTCGCCTCGCGAACCAGATCCAAGTGCGATGCCATCGCGCGCCAGCTTCCCGTCAAGGTCCGCACGGCCCAGGTGGACGCCGATAACGTTCCGCAGACCGTCGCTCTGTTGCGTGACGCCAAGCCCGACCTCGTCATCAACGTCGCCCTCCCCTACCAGGACCTTCACATCATGGACGCCTGCCTCGAAGCGGGCGTCAACTACCTCGACACCGCCAATTACGAGCCGCCGGATGTCGCCAAGTTCGAGTACCGCTGGCAATGGGATTACCAGGAGCGGTTTGCCAAGGCCGGCCTCATGGCCCTGCTCGGCTCGGGCTTCGACCCCGGAGTGACCTCGGTCTTCTGTACCCACATCCTCAAGCACCACTTGGACACGGCCGCTGAGATCGACATCATTGACTGCAACGCCGGCAGCCACGGCCAGCCCTTTGCCACCAATTTCAACCCCGAGATCAACATCCGCGAAGTCTCGGCCAAGGGACGCTATTATCACGACGGCCGATGGGTCGAGACCGATCCGCTCGCCCAGAAGCAGCCCTTCACCATGCCCGAAGCTCTCGGGTCGCTGAACGTCTACCTCATGTATCACGAGGAACTGGAGTCGCTCGCGCGCCACATCCCCGGCCTGAAGCGCGCGCGGTTCTGGATGAGCTTCTCGGAGAATTACCTCAAGCACTTGGAGGTTCTGAAAAACGTCGGCATGACCCGCATCGACCCGGTGACCTTCAACGGGCAGCAGATCGTGCCGCTCCAGTTCCTGAAGGCGCTTCTGCCCGACCCCGCGTCGCTTGGCCCGCTGACCCGCGGCAAGACTTGCATCGGCTGCCAGGTGCGCGGCACGAAAGACGGCCGGCCCAAGACGGTCTTCGTCTACAACATCTGTGACCACGAGGCCTGCTATCGGGAGGTCTGCTCGCAAGCCATCTCCTACACTACCGGCGTGCCAGCGATGATCGGCGCCAAGATGATGCTCACCGGCGTGTGGTCGGGCAAGGGCGTGTTCAATATGGAGCAGTTCGACCCCGATCCCTTCATGGCCGCCCTCAACACCCATGGCCTGCCCTGGAAGGTGATTGAACACGCCGTCTTCACGGGCTGAAAGCAAAAAGAAGGGGCGGCATGGCCTCCCCTTCTTTTTATTCCACGAACGGAGATCTTACTCTCCGTAGACGGTCGTGATCACTTCGCTGAAGATGAACAGTACGTTCTTCACGTTGTAATCCACGTGATGCACCTTGGTGATGCCGCCGGCCTTCATAGCCGTCTGGATGGACGCATCGCCAGTTCCAAAGAATAGGATGGCCGACGCCTTCGAATCGCCACGCTTGGTGGGACGTACTGCGTTATCAACACCCGGATCTGACGCCACATGATCCAGCATGATCGGGGCCATGACCGTACCGCGCATCGGCATGACGCAACCCGTGCCCAACACGGACAATGCGACCGCCGCACAACCGACAACTGCCCACTTTTTCATAACCGTCTCTCCTTATGAGGCTCTTCATTCATTTTCTGCGCAGCGACATGCCACACCAAAACGAACAGCACGAGTATCGCACGTTTCAGTGAACGTGTCTAGCACACCTCTGTTAAATCGTAAGCGTCTCACCAACCGGTCGATTGACAAACTAAATGCGCCAAAGGAGCGGCGTTTTTTCATAGCAAGTTGCTGGCAAGCTCTGAGAGTTCGGATCGTTCACCTTTTTCAAGCGTAATATGCGCGTACAGGCTTTGCCCTTTCATCTTATCGATCAGATTGCTCAGCCCATTTGAGTGTATGTCGAGGTAGGGGTGATCGATCTGATTGATATCCCCCGTAAAGACCATTTTAGTCCCTTCCCCCGCCCGAGTAATGATGGTCTTGATTTCATGCGGGGTCAGGTTCTGCGCTTCATCCACAATAAAATAGACACTCACCAGGCTTCTGCCCCGAATATAGGCGAGGGGAGAAATCATCAGTTTCTCATCAACGAGCAACTCTTTGATCTTTTTGTGCCGGGTTGTCGATTCTGCAAACTGGTTTTGGATGACGCCCAGGTTGTCAAAAAGCGGCTGCATATACGGATCGAGCTTGGACTGGATGTCTCCGGGAAGGAACCCGATGTCCTTGTTGCTCAGCGGCACGACGGGGCGGGCCATGAAAATTTGCCGGTAATTTTTCTTGATTTCGAGGCCTGCGGCAAGGGCAAGAAGCGTTTTGCCCGTTCCGGCCTTGCCCGAGATGCTGACCAGCTTAATATCGGGATTGAGCAGCGCATCCAGCGCAAAAGTCTGCTCGGCGTTTCGAGGAACGATTCCATAGCAGGGGGTTTTATCGACGCGGCGGACTTTACCCGTTTGTGCCTGGTAAACCCCCAGCGCCGAGCGCTGGGAATTTCGCAGAATCAGGTATTCGTTGGGCTGAGGGGCGCGCTCAAAGGGTATGGACTCGGCGTTAATCTCGTAGGGGTCAACATAAAGGGGTGTGATAGCGGTATCGGGCAGGTGCTCCTCACGATGAAATCCGCAATAGAGCGACCCGATGTCCTTGACATGATCGTTGCGGTAGTCCTGGGCCGTCAGCCCGACCGATTTGGCCTTCATTCGAAGGTTGACGTCTTTCGAAACCAGAATGACTGGGCGTGAGGGGTTCTCTTTTGACAAAAAGTAAGCGGTGTTCAGAATGCGGTGATCGGCCTTGTCGGAAGAGAAATTAAACGCTAGATCCGGATGAAAACTACGCTCAAGTTTAACGACAATAGTTCCCTGAGCCTCCCCAATTTTAACCCCTGAGTCAAACAGCTTGTCTCCTGCAAGGGCATCCAGAGCCCGACCAAACTCCCGGGCGTGGAAGCTGAGTTCCGTATTGCCTTTTTTAAAGTGATCGAGTTCCTCCAGCACCGTGATGGGGATGGCTATGTCGTGCTCCTCGAACTGATAAATGCAGGAGCTGTCGTGAAGCGCCACGTTGGTATCGAGAACAAATAATTTCTTTTTAGATGCCGACACGGGTATTCCTTTTGACGTGATACAAGCCCATTGACAGGAAACCGCTTGTGGGCGGGTGTCGGCGTGCGACCCCCGAAATCGATGCCAAACGACCTGACGAAACTGAAAAAAGCAAGTTCACGGCGTTGAGTATGCCAGAAACCGGTGAAACTATCAAAAATCGCCGAACCCCGCCCAGCAATTCTAATTTTGATTGCATCCTGCCGGTCGAAATCGCTATCGGTATCGGGGTCGAATTTCCGCCTTTATCGTCGATCCCGATTTCGATTTGGATGCCGATATCCACACCATACACCGCGCGGTAGGAATCGGGATGCCTGAAGGTTGCAGGCTGGAGAGCGGGCCGTTTTCGTGCTTGTGCAGGGTGATGGGATGTGGTTCACTCTTGGCGTTGCCTGACGGCCAGAATGGTTGCAGACACGGTGCCCGGCGGATTTGGAACCCGGCGGGAGTATGCGTCTGTAGATGCTTTATATGCATGGCAATACATGTGTACGCTTTTGTGTGACGATCAATAACATGTTAGCGAAGGGGAACACACATGATTCGTCCGGTCACGAGGGATGACGCCAAGTCGATTTGCGACATCTACAATCACCACGTCGAGAACACGATCGTCACCTTTGAGGAAAGACCCGTGAGTGTTGGCGACATGCAACGCCGCATCAGTGACATCACGGGGGACTATCCATGGCTGGTTCTTGAAGAAGGCGGCCGACTGATCGGCTATGCGTATGCCGGCAGATGGAAAAGTCGTTGTTCCTATCGTTACTCGGCCGAAAGCACGATCTATCTGGCCGAGGGGTTTGCACGGCGGGGTTTCGGCACACGGCTGTACAGGGCACTCATCACAGAACTGCGCTCGCGCCCTGTGCACTGCATGGTTGCAGGGATTGCTTTGCCCAACCCGGCAAGCGTTGCCCTACACGAGAGCATGGGCTTCGGAAAGGTCGCTCACTTCAAAGAAGTCGGGTGGAAATGCAACCAGTGGATCGACGTAGGATATTGGGAACTGATGATTGAAGGACCCTGAACCGATACCTTGCGCCCCGCAGCTGGGGAACTCGGAGGGTTAGCGACGGCGTTAGCAAGAGCAGATGAAGCTGTTGATCTATTTTTGGGGTTGATCCTGATGATCCTATGTTGCATCAAGGCTGGCCAGGCTGTGGGCCGTGATGCCACGCTCCGTGGCAATGATGAGGAGCCTGCCCGCGAGCCAAGGGCCAGCGATTACCGGCGGCACACCAACCCGCTTTCCATGCTGGATGGTGTCTTCTGTAAGGGCAATACGGTGAAGTAAAGAACCATCTTGGGTATTGATGAGATAGAGCATCTGATCCGCGGTCAGAATCGCGACGGTTGCTGAGAACAACGACATGCACGACACGTATGACTCATAGCTCGCAGCGGGTGCGGATACCGGCGGTTCCGGTAGCAACGTCTCCCAGACAGGTTCCCCGGTCCCCCCATTCAAACACACGATAGTCCCGTTACAGAGTGCGCCATAAACACGGTCCTTGGACCTGTCTACCAGAGGTGCTTGGTCAACGGTTGTGCCAGGCTTGCGGTAATGCCACCGTCGCACTCCCGTACGCGGGTCACGGGCAATCAGCCATGCCTCCGTGGTGTCGGGGGCCAGGTAGCGGTCGCTTTCCACGCAGTACGTGGCATCGTCTGCGAATGCCGTGCCCGCGCCATAGGCATTCACGATATCGGTCCAGAGCAGTTCCCCGCTGTTAGAGTCGATCCCGTGCGACGCCTGACCGCCGTAACTGCCTTGACGAGTCTGCACGAGGAGCACAGGCCCAAACGCGGAAGGATGTGTCATGACGTAACCGGACAATGGGCGGGTCCAGACGTCCTCGCCTGCCGCATTGACTCGAGAGACCGTGCTTCCCCTGTATTGCTTCACGAGGATGTAGTCATTGCCCACGGCGATCGGTGCGAGCCGGCGATCCCGCTTGGTCTCCAGGTTGCGAAGAGTGGCCCCTGTTGCTGCATCGATAGCGCAGGTGCGATCTCTCAGACAGATCGTAATCTCACTCTTGTTGCTACCCGCAGTGATCCAAGTCTGCTCGACATCGTCATCCGACAAGGGAATTGAGAAACGCACGCCACCGTCTGCGGCGTTCAGCGCCGTGAGGGTCTTTCCCTGGCGCGACACGAATACAACCAGGTCGTTGACACACCATGCCGCGCGAAGCCGATCCGATGACGCAATGACGTGCCGCCATGCAGAGGCGGGCAGCGTGACCGTTGGGGCGGGCTCTGTCGGCGCTGCACCAGTCAGAGACCTGCCATTGTTGTACGCATAGAGGCCATTCTCGCTCCCGGCGTAGACAACGCCATTCCGGCCCTCCAATAGCACTCCACAGGAAGCCGGGCTGCCATCGATGCGATGGTCAAACTGGCGGATGTTCCCATCCGTAAGGCAGAAGACGCCGATGTCAGGACTAGCGAACCATACGGCACCAGGCTTGCTCATCAGAACACTTCGCGGAGAGTGGGTGAACTGGTGATTGTCCCAAGGAATGCCCGCGGTATCGGGAACGAGTGCCGTGGTTCCATCGGGACGTATGCGGTAAAGAACGTAACTGGCACGTGCACGGTCATGCGCCATAACCCACACGTCACCGTCCGGTGTCGAAAAGAGATCATATACGGAACGATCCCCCAGCGACTGGTTGATCTTCTGTGTGTCAACCCGCCGCCCCGTGAATATGTCGAAGCCCATTACTCCTTGGGATCCATATTCCAATACCAGAGCCTTGTCTCCGCCCCAGAGTGCCCCCTTGTTAGCCTTACGGCTGATGCGGGCGTCAAGTTCGCATACGGCAACGTTGCTGTGCCGATCAACGACATAGAGACGACCGTCGGCATACAGCGACACACCGCTTCCGCCGTCAAACACGAGCGTCCCAGTCTGAGGAAGGTCGGCAGGCCGCTCGATCGTAAGCGTCTCACCAACCGCATGTCTGCCGGGCGGCGAGGACCGGGTCAACCAGCGGGAAGAGTTGATGCCTGGCGCACCCATCGTTC
>VGWG01000059.1 GCA_016873675.1 Lentisphaerota bacterium
GTGAGATGGAGGCCGAGGCTGGCCGGATCAGGCGGGTCGTTTGCGGGATCGGCGTCAACCTCAACCAGACGACATTTCCCGCCGAACTGGCGCCACGCGCCACCTCACTCGCGCTGGAATCGGGCACGGTCATTGCGCGGGCGCGCTTCGTGGCCGAATTATTCGGGGTTTTCGAGCCGCTGTACGAGACATGGCTGCGAGAGGGTTTTGGCGCGTTGCACCCGGCGTTTCTGACGCGGCACGCCCTGGATGGCCGCGACGTGACGGTGGAGCAGGCGGGCGGCGTCGTCTCGGGTCGCGTGACGGGGCTTGGACCGGAGGGCGCCCTGCTGCTGAAGCAAGCGGATGGGGGAACCGTGGCGATCCTGTCGGGCGATGTTCACCTCACGCGCATCGCGTAGCGACATCCAGAATGAGCGCGACGGCGTTGGAGTCGGATGTGGTGAGGATCACGGCGGGGCCGGGCGGGCAGGGGCGGGCAGCGCCAATCACACAGTCGAGACCGTCGCACGGCGGTTGCTCGGGGATGGGCGCGAGAAAACCGCCGCGGGCCATCAGGACGGCACAGGCGGCCAGAAAGGCGGCGGTTGCGCCCTGCAGGTCACCGCAGAGCCCCAGCGGCGCCGTAACCGGAGGGGGGCGTCGGCCAAACACGCTGCGCACCGCCGCGGCCTCGCGCGCATCGGCGGCCGATCCATTCGCCGAAACCACGACGAATCCGACTGTCTGAGCGGGGATGGACGCCTGGTCGAGGGCGCGCTCCAAAGCCTCTTCGGCCGTGGCGGCGCAGGCGGCGGCGCAAACCCGTGCCAGGGGCGCCGCGCCGCGCGCACGGGCGGCGGCATCATCCTCCAGAAGCACAACAACCCCCGCCTCCGAGGGCACGACACCGGTTGCATGGGAGAAAAGGCGTGGCGCGCTGGCGCCGGCGGCCAGCGGTTCAACCTCGGCGAGCGCGCGGAGCAACGACAGCCCGAGGGCCTCGACGCCCCCGGCGAGCATGACATCGGCCCGGCCCTCCCGGATCAGCGCCGCCGCTTCACACATGGCCTGGCCCGCAGCCGTGCGATCGCTGACGATGTTGATGTGCTCGCCGGTCAGCGCCCATTCCATGGCGGCGAGACTCACGGCCGTGTTGGCATAGGTATGCGGAAAGAGCAGCGGCCTGACGAGTCGGGGTCCTTTGTTGCGGTAGTCGGCCCAGAACAGGTCGAGCGTGTCGAGTCCGCCCCACACCGTCGCGGCGACAAGCCCCGCGCGCCCATACGGAAGCGTCCGGGGGTCCATCCCGCCCGCACGCAGGGCGCTCGCGCAGGCGGCGAGAAAAAGCGCGCTGTTGCGGTCGAGAAACGCCTTGGGGGTGAGATAGTCGGCCACCGCGAACGGCGGCACTTCGGCGGTCAGCCAGGGCGATCCGTCGGGGCGCCGGAAGGTTTCCGACGGCAGCGCGGCCGGGACGCCTTCGCGGAGCGCGGCGGCGGTCTCGGCGGAATCGAGGCCGAGCGGCGAGAGCAGGCCGATGGCGGTGATCACAGTCATGGGTGGGTTGCGGGTTGAACGGTTATGATGGCATGTTACGCGCCGCTTGTCACAACAAAAAATCGGCCACTTTGAACTGTACACGCCCGTATGCGTGCGTTAAGATGAATACACCATGTCGAGTACCCGCACCAATCAATCACAGTCGCAGTCGCAGTCGCAAACACTGGTGCTGAGCCGCGACCAGGATCCGGGCTCTTTGCGTGTGCGCAAGACCAAGCTGCTGGTCGTCAGCGGCCCCCTTCAGGGCCAGGAATTCGTGGTGAACAAGGAAGTTTTCACCATCGGTTTGGGCGAGCACAACGATCTCGCGTTAGAGGACTCGACCATTTCAAAGCGGCATTGCGAAATTTCCGTGGATCAGGGCGGCTACCACATTCGCGACCTCGGCTCGACTAACGGCACGATCGTTCAGGGGGTCACCGTCACCTCCGCCTGTCTCGCGCCCGGCGCGGAGATCCAGATCGGCAAGACCCGGCTGATCTTCTGTCCGTTGCAGGAGGCGTCCGACATTCCACTCAGCAGACACGAATCCTTTGGCAAGGCGCTGGGCCGCTCAGTCGCCATGCGCCGCGTTTTTTATCTCGCCGAGACCTATGCGCCGACCGACGCCACCATCATGATCACCGGCGAGACCGGCACGGGCAAGGAGGTTCTCGCGGAAGAGATTCACCTTCACAGCCCCCGCTGCAAGAAGCCCTTCATCGTGATCGACTGCGCCGCCATGGCCAAGGATCTGATCGAAAGCGAGCTGTTCGGCCATGTGAAGGGCGCGTTCACCGGCGCGAACGCGGATCGCATGGGCGCCTTTGAGGCGGCGGACGGCGGCACGATCTTTCTCGATGAGATTGGCGACCTCTTGCCCGATCTTCAGCCCAAGCTTCTGCGCGTCCTGGAGAAGCGCGAAATTCGCCGCGTGGGCTGCAACAAGACGAACAAGATCAACGTGCGGATCATCTGCGCGACCAACCGCAATCTCGCCCACGAGGTCAACGAGGGGCGGTTCCGTGAGGATCTCTACTACCGTCTCTCGGTCGTCCAGATGGAGCTCCCTCCTCTGCGCCGCCGCAAGGATGACATCGCCCTTCTGGTGCGGAAGTTTCTCACCGACCTCCACGGCCCCGACGCGATGAAGGACGTGGCCAACTTTGATCGGGGCCTGGACGTGCTCAAGCGCCACGACTGGCCGGGAAACGTGCGCGAGCTGCGCAACCTGATCGAGGTGGCCTTCTACAGCGAACACCGCCCGGTCGAACTCTCGGCCTTCCTCAGCCTCGGCAACCTCCGCACCAACCGCAGCCCCGTCCCGGCCGAAGCGCCGATGGCCGCCGACAAGCCGTTTAAGGACGCCAAGAACGACATCATCGATCACTTTGAGAGGGGCTATCTCCAAGAGCTGCTCGCGCGCAACAACCACAACATCTCACGCTCGGCGCGCGAAGCCGGCATCGAACGCGCCTATCTCCAGCGTCTGGTCAAGAAGCATGCGCTCAAGGAGACAGCGGAACCGGAGTGATCTACTCCTCGACGCGGAGGCACCATCCGTGCGTATCGGGCAGATCGCCGTACTGAATCCCCTGCACGTGGTTGTACAGCTTCTGCAACACCGGTCCGCTGGCCGTCTCGGTCCCGATGGTGATCGTCTGGTCTCCCCGGACGATCTGCCAGACCGGCGTCACCACCACCGCTGTTCCGCACGCGCCCACCTCGGCAAAATCTGATATTTCATCGAAGCGTATCACGCGCCGCTCCACCGGCATGCCCATCGTCTGGGCGAGCTGCTGCAACGTGTTGTTGGTCACGCTCGGCAGGACCGAATGAGAATTCGGCGTCACGTAGCGGCCGTCCTTCGTAATGGCGATGAAGTTCGATGTAGCGAACTCTTCGACGTAAGCGTGCTCCCGTGCATCCAGATACAGCTCCACCGGATACCCCAGGCTCTTGGCCCTTTCGTGCGCCAAAAGGCTGGCCGCATAGTTGCCGGCCACCTTCACGTCGCCCACGCCCAGAGGTGCAGCCCGGTCGTGATCATCAAAGACGATCGCCCGCACCGGCTTGAGCGCCCCCGTATAGTAAGCCCCCACCGGAATCACCATGACGATGAACGTGTACGCATCGGCGGGCGCAACGCCGATCTGCAAGCCGGAGCCGATCAGCAGCGGCCGGATATACAGCGAGCCGCCCGTGCCGTAGGGCGGCACATAGTCGGCATTCGCCTGGACGGCCCGCGCACAGGCTTCCAGAAAGAGCTCCTCGGAGGGCGCAGCCATGCAGATCCGCCGAGCTGAGGCGGCCATCCGCGCCGCGTTGGCCTGCGGCCGGAACATCCGGATCGCGCCGTCCTTGCATCGGAACGCCTTCAATCCCTCGAACGACGCCTGCCCGTAGTGCATGCACGAAGCCGCGATGTGCAGCGAGATGTGGGGGTCGTTGACCAGCTCGCCCGCATTCCATTTCCCCTTGCGCCACTCGTAACGAACATGGCACCGGGTATCC
Organism: Lentisphaerota bacterium; assembly: GCA_016873675.1. NCBI lineage: Bacteria > Pseudomonadati > Lentisphaerota > Lentisphaerota bacterium. The sequence goes on from VGWG01000059.1 coordinate 4,036, forward strand.
ATGTATTTGAAACCCAATTTATCCCATTCAATCTTCTGCATACTGGATCGCCCTTCTCAGACAGCCACGCGCCAAGCCAGGCCTTTCACATGCGCGGTTAAAGATACCTGATTTCTGGATTCTTGCAAGCGGCGTCTTTCCCCGGCGTTTGCCCTAGAGCTTGAACGTCCGCAGACAGCGCCGGAAATCGGCTGGCAGCGGACTGTGCGCCCGAAACGTCTCGCCCTTTTTGAAGGGGTGCGGCATTTCCACCTCGGTGGCATGAAGCATCTGGCGGGGAATCGCGACGATCCGGGGGTCCCGGGCGAATTTCGGGCCGTATTCTCGGTCGCCCAGGATCGGGTGGCGGATCGCCGCCAGATGCTTGCGAATCTGGTGCGTCCGTCCCGTCTCGATGCGTAACGCGAGATAGCTGGCGTCTTCGTTCACGGCCAGCAACCGGATGTGCGTCACCGCCCGCGCTTCGTCCACATCATCGCTAACGGTGGAGCGGCTCTGCGCGTACCGGCCAGACACGATGGCGTTGTAGGATTTTCGCACGTGACGCTTCTTGAACTCGGAGACGGCGGCGGCCAGCGCCTCGGGGCGGCGCGCAAACACGAGGCAGCCCGTGGTATCGCGATCCAACCGGTGCACGGCGCACAACGCCGGAGCGCCCTCCTGCTGGCGCAACCGTTCCTCGACGCTGTCCTCGCCGACCGACATCACCCCGGAGGGCTTGTCAATCACCAGATAATCGTCGTCGCTCACCAGAACCCGCAGTTTCTGGACCTTCACCCGGTTCGTGGTGTCGGCGTAGACCGGCACCTGCACCCGGTCTCCGGAATGGAGCGCATGGTGTGCCATCCAGACCCGCTTCCGGTTCACCCAGACCGCCCGCGTGTCGATCAACGCCTTGGCCGCGCGCCGGGACAGCGACATCCGTTTGCTGATGAACGCCTGAAGGGTGAGCGCGGCGTCCGGCGCGGATACAACCAAGTCGCGCTGTTCGTGTGAGAGGGCTTCGGACATACGACTCCTAAGGGGACACCTGCGGCAAAGCCGAACACACGATACCCGCCACACCGTCGCACGCACCGACCTCGGAATCAAACGACGCTTGCACCTGCACCGCGCACCCGTCCCGCGTGGCCGCCTGCATCGGCCCGGACCAGGATGCGCCGGACTGCGCCGCCGCCACCGCACGGGCGGCGGTCTCGACATCCACCCAGAGCTTTTCGATCGGCTTGCCGATCAGATCCTCCTCACCGGCATAGCCCCAGAGCTTGAGGGCTGCGCGGTTGATGCCGCAGATCAGCCCATCCGGATCGCCGATCACGCCGGCCGCCAGCGCATTCATCCACGCATGCTGCCTGCTCTTGAGCTTCTGCCAGGCGTTTTTGCGGCGGTCCACATTGCGCACAGCGAACACCAGATCTCCCCCGTTCACCAGTTCGATCGAGCTGATCGACACCTCGCCCGCAAAGGTGGTGCCGTCCTTGCGCACGCACTTGGCATCCAGAAGAATGAAGCGCCCCTCGCCGAGCCCCTTGCGCACCCGCTCCAGAAGGGGGCCGTTCACCCCCACGATCAATTCGCCGACCATGATGTCCCACGTTTCCGAGGCCTTGTACCTGAAGAATTCCTCCACCCGGGGGTTTGTGTCGATCACATACCCGTTGGGGTCGGTGATCAGAACGGCATCATAAAGTCCGGCCAGCAACTGCCGGTAGAGCGACTTGTGGTCGTGCCGGTAACCGGACTTGCCCGTGGCGCAGGTGCGGCAGGGATCGGCCAAATCGAGGGAATGACCGCCATTCACACCCTGAGGCGCGGGGTGATTTCGGTCGCCGTTTGCGGCTCCTCCGTTTGTCTTCTGGGCCAGTCTCATAAGGGGGTCTTTCATGCGCGGGCTGCCATGCAGTGCGAACTATGACACAATCTGCCAAAAGAATCAACCGCTTTCGCGCGATTTTCGCAGGGTTGTCTTTTCCGCCAGCCTGTGGTATAACAGTCCGGTCGATGCAAAGTGAATCGGGTGGGACGTGCGAGCGAAAGGGTGTTTTCATGAAGGGGTGCTGGAGATACGTGCTCGGGCTGCTGGCCGTGTGCGTGGGATCGGTGGGCGCAGCAGACGCGACCGGGTCGCCGGATACGGATGCGGCGTCCCGCCGTCAGGCGTCTGCCATTCTCAGCGCCTGCACCGCCAACCTCCCGCGTGAAAAGATGGAGCTTGCCGGCACCCTCACCGTCCGCCGCCAGCGCGGCTTCATCCTGTCCGAAAACGCCTACCGCCTGGAGCTGGAGTGGGGCGCGACTCCCGCCATCGCCGCGGTGACCCTGTTCGCCCCCGGGTCCACCACGGCCGTCCAGCGCGTGGTCATGACGCGGGACGGACGGAGCGCCTCCCTCGCTTTTTTCAGCGGCCCGGATCTGGCGCCGGCCGAACCGCCCTCGCTCGCCGGGCGGGTCGGGGGCACCGATCTGACGTGGCTCGATCTGACGATGGATTTTTTGTGGTGGCCCGACGTGCGCCTGGATGGCGAGGGAGACGCCAAGGGCCGCACCTGCGACATCATCGTCGCCACGCCTCCGATGCCGATCCCCGGCTGTGCCGCCGTCAGGATGTGGATCGACCGCAAACTCGGCTTCCTCATGCAGGTCGAACAGCTTGACCCCCAGGGCGAGCCGGTGCGCAAGATGTGGGTCCAGAGCGTCAAGAAAATGAACGAGCGTTGGATGATCCGTGACATGGAGGTTGAAATGATGGGCAGCGGGCACCGTACACGGCTGTACGTGGACCGCCTCATCCTCCCATGAGCACGTATCTCCTGATTATCGGACTGGCCACCTTGACGGTGTTGCTCGGTTTCTCGGCGTTTTTCTCCGCGAGTGAAACCGTCCTGTTCTCCTTGAACCCGATTCAGGTGCAGCGGATCCGTGACCGTGACCGCAAGGCGGGCGTCCGTGTCGCCACGCTGCTCGCCAATCCCCCCCGCACCCTCTCGACCATCCTGATCGGCAACACCCTGGTCAATGTCGCCATCGCCAGCCTCGGCTATGCGCTCATCAGCCAACTCGTGGCACCGGGCTGGGACGAGGCGGTCGCTATTCCGATCATGACCCTCCTGCTGCTGCTCTTCGGCGAAATCACCCCGAAACGGATCGCCATCCTCTGGGCCGAACGCCTCGCCCCATCCGTCAGCATCTGGATCGAACGCCTGCAGTTCCTCTTCGCCCCGATCGACCGGCTGCTCGTCGCGATCACCCGACGGTTTCACAAAACCCTGACGCCCGAGCGCAATTCGCTGAACGACGAGGAGCTGATGACCCTGGTCGAGGTGAGCGCCGAACAAGGAGCCATCGACAAGGACGAGCAGGTCATGGTCGACGGCATCCTCCGGCTCTCCGAGTTGCAGGCGAGCGACGTGATGACCCCCCGCGTCGACACCCTCGGCATTGACCTGCACGACCCCCCCGAAACCCACATGCAGACCGCGCGCTCGGCGCATTTCCGCCAGTTGCCCGTCTACAACCGCACGCTGGACGCGATCGAGGGGTTTCTCGATGTCACCCGTTACCTGATCGACCCCGAACACCAACTGCGCCGGCATGTCACACCCGCCCTTTTCGTGCCCGACAACATCGCGCTGGACGACCTTCTGATCACCTTCCAGCGGAGCCACGCAACGATCGCCTGCGTGCTCGACGAGTACGGCGGGACCGCCGGGCTGGTCACCCGCGGCGACATCCTCGAACTGATGACCGGCGGCGACGAGTCCGGCCTCCCGGACGACGTGCAGGCCATTCGCCCGTCCGGTGAATCGAGCTGGATCGTTGACGGCAAAACCAGCCTCGAGGCGATCAATCACGAACTCGATCTGAATCTGGACGCGGATGATGCCAATCGCATCTCCGGCTGGTGCACCTTCCATGCCGGCGCGCTGCTGCGCGTGGGCGAGACGGTCCAGGCCCAGGGGTGCCGCGTCCGGGTGTTGCGCATGCGTAAGCGACGCATCGATCAGGTCATGCTCGACGTGCTGCGCTCATCCCTCCCGGCAGACTTGGACGGAACGGATCGGTCTTATCTTGATGAGGACCCCGACGCATGATTGTGCCCATGCCCATAGAATTCATGCTGATCCCGCTGGTCCTTTTCGGAAGCTGGTTCTTCTCCGGCATCGAAACCGGCATCATCTCGCTGAATCGACATCGCTTGCTCCATATCGTGCGGAGCGGATCACATCGCGCCAAGCTGCTCGAGGGGTACCTGCTTGACACCCAGCGTCTTTTTGGGACGACCCTGGTGGGCAATAATTTGTGCAACGTGGTTGTCTCAACGCTGTGCGGCAGTTTGAGCGCCCGCGTGTGGGGTCCGATCGGACAGTCCGCCACGAGTGTACTGCTTGCTCTCGTGATTCTGGTCTTCTGCGAGTACTTCCCCAAAGTCTGGTTTACCAGCCGGCCCATCCAGCGCTGCATCCGCTTCGCCCCCCTGCTACGCGTCGTTGAAACCCTGCTCTACCCGCTCTCCTTCATCGCCGTCTCGGTGACCCGCCTGATGATCCCTCAAAAGAAGGAGCAAGGCCCGTTTGTCACCCGCGAGCATATCCAGACGCTGGCGCAGGGCAGCGAGGATGGCGGCGAAATAACCGCGTTCGAACGGCTGATGATCAAACAGGTCCTCGACTTGCAGCTCAAGACCACGGAGCAGATCATGACGCCGATCAGCCGCGTGGTCGCCGCCGCCCCCGACGACCCGCTCGCCGCCTGCCTCGAACGGGTGCGTGGCGCGGGGCACATCCGGCTGCCGGTCATCGACCCCGAAACCCGCGCCTGCCTCGGCATCCTCGACACCTTCGAGGTGCTCACAGGCGGCTCGCCCAACCCCTCCGGCGTGGCCCGGGATCACATGATTCCCCCGTTCTTCGTCAACGCCGATCTCCACGCCGACGACGTGCTCCCGCTGCTGCGGCGGCACCGCCAGACCTTGGCCATCGTGCGCGATCCCGCGTCCGGCGCCGTCAAAGGGATCGTCACCCAGGACAACATCCTGACGACGCTGCTCAGCGGCGCCCTGCCCGCCGCCGTCAAGGCCCCCGCGCCCGCCTGACCGCCGCCTACGCCCACACCAGCCAGATCAGGCCCGCGCCAGCGAGCAGCGCCGCGAGCGTGAAGGGGACGCCGATGCGCATGAAGCCGGGGAAGGAAACGGGATGCCCCGCCTTGCGCAGGATCCCCATGGCCACGACGTTGGCCGAGGCGCCGATCGGGGTGATGTTGCCGCCCAGGCAGGCGCCGGCGAGCAGGGCAAACATCAGCAGCGGCAGCTTCCCGTCCGGGGCGTCGGCCGGGGAGAACTGACGCGCCAGCGTGCCGACCACCGGCAGCATGGCCAGGAGGAAGGGGACGTTGTCGACGACCGCCGAGACCAGGACCGAGAAGACCACCAGCGCCGCAAACGCGCCGAACAGGCTGCCGCCCACCAGCGCATGGAGCGCCGACGCGATCCGCTCCATCCACCGCGCCTCGTCGAGCCCCTCCACCAGCACAAACATCCCCATCAGGAAGAACAGCGTGGTGAAATCCACCGCCGTCAGCAGCGCCCGCACGCCGCACCACCGCGCGCGCTTCACCGCCCACAGCGCTGCGACGGCCGCAAAGACCAGCGAGGCGCTCCCCGCGAACCAGACGAAACCGGGATCAAACGAGGAGGCCGCAGCCAGCACCGCCACCAGGCACACGATCAGCCACAGCGGCGTCCACGAACGGGCCCTCTCGCAGGCCACCAGCTCGTTCGGCCTGTGGAACGCGCGCAACACCCAGAACACCACGGCCCCCGAGGCGAGCGCCCCGGCCTGCATCACCCAGAACATGGAGGGCTTGCCCTGATAAAAAAAGAAGTCGTTGAAACTCAGCTTCATGTGGCCCGCCAGAAGCATGGACGGGGGGTCGCCGATCAGGGTGGCGGCGCCCTGAAGGTTCGCGGCGACGGCGAGGCAGATGACCGGCCGCACCGGATTGGCACCGAGCTTGCGCGCCAAGCTCAACGCCACCGGCGCGATGAGCAGCACGCAGCTCACGTTGTCGAGAAACATCGACAAGACTGAGATGAGCGCGGTGATCCAGATGAACGCCCATCGCGCGTCGGGGGAGCGGTCAACCAGCATTTCGGCCAGCACGGCCGGAATGCGCGACTGCTCGAAGACGTGCGCGATGACCATCATCCCCGCCATCAGCGCGAGGACGTTCCATTGGATCACCTCGCCCAGCGACTGGCTCCACGGAATGGCACCCGCCCAACCCAGGATCAGCAGCGCGATCGCGGCGGCACAGGCAGCCCAGGCGCGCAGGTTCGGCTTGAACACAAACGACAGGTACGCCGCGACAAAGACGGCCAGCGGGATCCGTTCGGCCCAGGTCGCAGACATCAGCGGCTCGCTCTCCTGCCGGAGCAGCAGGGACAGGCGGGATCACGCTCGACGCGGACGATCCGCAACGCCGGTTCCCAGACATCGAACCGGATCAGCCGGCCTGCCGGCAGGGTTCCGATGATCAACCGGATCGCGGCGCTGATTTGGAGCGAGACCAGCGCCGAGACGGCAACCGGCAGAATGCCGCCTCGAATAGCGGAAGGGACACTCTCCGGTGCAGGCGGTTCGGGAAAGAGGCAGCGGAGGCAGGGGCCGATCCCGGGAACCACGGCGAGGATCTGGCCGGCCGTTCCCGAAACGCCGCAGTAGATCCACGGAATCCCGGCGGCGACGGCCGCGTCGTTGATCAGGTAGCGGGTCGGCACGCTGTCCGTCGCGTCCAGAATCAACCCGGCGCCGCAGATGAAGGCCCCAATCGTCGCGGGGGTGACAAAGGCGGGCACGGCCTCGATGCGGCAGGCACCGTTGAGCGTGCGAAGACGCGCGGCGGCGGCCTCCGCCTTGTTGCGCGCGGCGGCGGCATCGGCCTCGGTGAACTGGATCTGCCGGTGCAGGTTCATCGCCGCGACGGTGTCGCCATCGGCCAAACGCAGCGTGCCGACGCCCATGCGGACGAGCAGCTCGGCCTGCATCGAACCGAGCGCGCCGCAGCCGACCATGGCGACCGTAAGCCCCGCAAGCGCCTCCTGCCCGGCCGCCCCAAAGCACGGAACGGCGATCTGGCGGATGTAGCGATCCGGCGTCGGAGCCGGGCCCGGAGGAACCGGAGACGGGGGGGAGGCGGCCCCGCGAGCCGCCTCATCAGGCGTGTTTTTGCTGATCGTGCCCATGCGTTCAGCGTACACGCTCTCGTCAGCCCCGTCAAGAGTACGTACCAGGATCTCATGGCAATAGACCCCATAGAGTACCCGGATCGGCTAGCTGAATAGCTTGTACAAACCCTGTGTGCCCAAGTCGTTTCCGCCCTGTGCAGCGAGTCTTTCGTAGAGCGATTTGGCCAGCGACAGACTCGGGGTCTCCAACTTCATCTCGGCGGCAGATTCAAGCGCAATGCCCATGTCCTTGATGAAGTGTTTGACATAGAATCCCGGATCATAGTTGCCGGCAATGATGCGCGGCGCCAGGTTGGTCAGCGACCAACTTCCGGCTGCACCACCGCTGATGCTTTTAAGCACCGTTTCCTGATCCAGTCCGGCTTTTTTTGCATATGCGAGGGCTTCGCAGACGCCCATCATGTTTGCCGCAATGGCGATCTGGTTGGCCATCTTGGTATGCTGCCCGCTGCCGGCCGGACCCTGGAGCACCACGTTCTTCCCCATGACCTGGAACACCGGAAGTGCGGCCTCAAAATCGGACGGCTCCCCGCCAACCATGATCGACAAGCGCGCTTCGCGCGCGCCAAGATCCCCGCCCGAGACCGGCGCATCAAGCGCCGCGAGTCCCTTCTTTTTCGCTTCTGTAAAGATCGTGCGGGCAAGCGAGGGCTTCGATGTCGTCATGTCGATCAACACCGATCCGGCATGGGCTTGGTTGATGATCCCCGCAGCTCCCAGATAGATGTCCTCAACATCCCGGGGAAACCCCACAATGGTGATGATGCAATTGCAGCGTTGCGCGAGTGCGGACGGAGAATCCTGCCACTGCGCGCCTGCGGCGATCAGGTCTTCGGCTTTTGCCTGGGTGCGATTATAAACATGCACCGGATAGCCTGCCTTGAGCAGGTGCCCCGCCATGCTTTTTCCCATAACGCCGATGCCGACAAATCCGATGGTGGTGGTGTCCGGAGTGAGTGCCATTGTGTCTCCTATTCTTATTTGCTGATGACTGATTGAATACCGACTGTATCCTCGATCGCCGCGCGTGCGCCGCGCGCCCGACTGAGGCCACGCGCGATCACGCTTCTGGCGGTCGGGAAGAGGGGGGGTCTCGGTAGTGCTCCGCCAGCACGATGTCCTGCTCGACGGCATCCGTCCACAACGACCAGCCGAACATCCGTTTCGACCGCACCAGTGTATACGGCAGATAGTGCAGCGCACCGATGCGCGCGAGTTCTTTCCACGCCGTCACGCCCTCCTGCAGCGAAGCGATAGCCGCGCGTTTATGTTCTGCTTTGCCCGACAGATCGAAGCGCGCCAAATCGAGCGCCGCGCGGAACTTGTTGACATAGTAGCGTCCCAAATTCTGCCAGGCTTCGAGATCCAGCAGCGTACAGACGATTTCGCCTCCCAGATATTCCCTTGGGATGCTGTTGCGAAGCGCGACGGCGGCAGAGGCTACTGCCGCACTGCTTTCGTCGAGAATCCTGATAATGTCCAGCGGCGTCTCGTCTTCCGTCATGGTGCCGTCACATTCCATTTGAGCAAAATCCCGGATACCGAGCGTGCCGATGGCGGGCATGGGTTTGCCGTTGACAAAGTCAAGAATCGTCTTGAAGCCGGTTGCGGACAGAAGACTTTCGGGATGCCATTCAAAGTCGTAGTTGATCCAGAACAGGCGGTTGACGGCCGGAATGATTCGGGATGCCGCCACCTGCCCATCGTAAAACAGCGGCCCCCACTGCGCGCCCAGCTTGCGAGCAAAGGTGGCTTTCCATACCGCATCCGGCGTTTCGGGATCATAGCCGAGGCGGCCCAGAAGCTGGAACTGAAACCAGTGTTTTTCAAAGTCCCAGGTCCACGTTGCGTGCGAGTGCGGCGCGTGCTGAAAGTCCCGGCCCCACAGGTAGCCGTCGGCTCCCCAATAGTAGCCGTGAACGTAGGGCTTTCGCATGCCGTGCATGTAGGCTCGAATATAAGACGGATCACCCCAGCGCAGGGTGTGAATATCGTCGTTGCGGACCGTATAGATGGCCTTGATGTCTGTGCCAATCGCAATGTTGTCCCACGCTTTCCACAGCTTTTCGAACTGGGGCAAGGGGTGGGAATACATGTGCGCGTTGGAATACTTCCACGAAATGTATTTCTCGGTGCCAGGGTAAATGTCGAAAAAGACCTGTTTAGTGACTGCCGCATTGCCGCAATTGGTCCGATGAATAAAGGGCACAGTGCGGCCCGATTGTCTTACCGCTTCGGCGTACACTTCGGCAACCCACGTGTGGCGCACGTGGATGTCGCCGACCATCTCTTCGCTGGCCGTTGTTCCGATGCCCGTCAGATCACGGTAAGTCAACAGCAGGGTTTTAAGGCACTCGATGAAATAATCCTTGATGATGTTCTGATGCTGAATCGATTGGTAGGCGGTTCGGATGGTATTGGGCAGACGGTTACTGTCGTCGTGTACGATGTCGTACTGATCGTTCATGTCGCCCAGCTGTTCAGGCAGTCCGAGGCCACGGGCCACACCAGGCATGATGCGAATGTTCCAGGTGATCAGGTAGGTCTGGATACCACGGTCGCGCGCATGACGAAAAATGAACGCATACACATCCATGTACCGCTGCAGCTCGGTGTCGCCATACGGGCAGGTCTCCGGATATTTCACCAGCCGGAACATCATGTGGAACGGATGTTCAGACCACAGGCTCAGGCAGTTGTACCGGTTGAGCGCCAACCGGTCTATGTAGTCGCGCCAGAACGCGATGGACATGCAGGTCTCGACATTCTTTTCGAACGGATCGCCGGTGTCATAGGGCTCAAAGGGGAGGTTAAACTTGACGCCGCGCATGGGATGAAACGGACGGCCCGATTTGGGCGCTAGCGCGTCGAGGCCGAACAGCTCGATCGTTTCGGCGCAGTCGAACAGCGCGTACATGGCGCCGACCGCATCACGTCCTGTCAGGAACGTCGTTCGCGCCTCGGTGGTTATCTCGAATCCCTCTGCGGAGCAGTCCTCAGGGAGCGGTCGGCGTATGGCCTTTTCGCAGGACACCACAATCGCACGCTCGAGGGTCTCGCCCGCATACGCATCAAGCGGACGGACAACATGAAAGCAGCCCCGCCGCTCAAGGGCTGCGCAGAGTTGCTGCATACCGAATGCGATCGTGGAAAATCGCGTGTCACTGTAGAGAACCATGAGAAACCTCGTGTTTGAATAGCCGCACACGCCGCCTCCATCCGTCAGCAGAGCGTGTGTGAGCGCATGCCAAGTCGGTCAGTCGGAAACACCTTCATTCCCGCGCAGGTCTTCATACTCCAGACTCCCTTGATATCGGCACGCTGTCTCGTCGTTTATTTGGCGCGGGCCGCGCTCATTCACCCACACCCTGACACTGGGTACACTAAACGAAGTCACTCATCCAAATGCGTACCGCATCCGGTCGCAGTAATACCGGACGTTATCCCATTGGGCATCCGGGGCAATGCGATGGTCGGGGCATGGGATGTACCCGCCAAGCGCGACCAACGGCTTGAGCCGCTCGATCTCGGCGTCCACAGCGGCCCGGTCATGCGCAAACACCGTCTTGTTCATCCCTCCGACGCCGCGCAATTCCTTTCCATATTTTTCACGCCACGGACGAATGCTCGCGCCCCAGGTGCCCACCTCGATGGGAAACATCGTGTTGACGCCGTTCTTGATCCAGGTCGGAATCAGGGCGTCGATCATGCCATCACAGTCGACCGAACAGATATCGATCCCGTGTGCGCGCGCCAGATCCGTGATGCGCTTGTAGTGGGGGCCTACCTTCTCCTCGAACACCGACGGCGTGATCAGCGGCCCGTTCTTGAAACAGATATCCTCCCAGAAGTGGATGAAATCGAAGGCGACGCCGGACTTCAAAGCAACCTGCACGTTCCGATAGCAGAGATCGGCGTTGGCATCGATGATCTCGGTAAAGAGCGCTTCGTCATCCGCCAGCAGATAGCAGGAGCCTTCCACGGTCAGAACATTCCGAATACTCCCGTACAAGCTGCCGCAATGCAACCCATAGGGGTTTTCGCGCGACGCAGCGGCGCGCTGTTTCGCCAGCACCGCCAGGTCCACACGCTGCTCACTCCACTGGTAGCGATGCTTGTAGTGCTCCTCCCAGGCCGCCCGATCCTTCAGTAGGTAATCCACATGCGCCGGGATAGACCCCGCACCGGGCTTGCTCAAGTACGTCACGCCATCCCCACCCCGGACATGCTTCGTGCCGTCCGGAAACTCCGCCACCACCTTGCTCTCAAACTCCGGGGTGAGGCCGCAATTCATGTACGACATGCACTGCCAACCGAAGTCGAACCCCAGCCTGGCGTTCAGGGCGATGTCCACAGAATTGCCGTCGCCCCAACCGCGTATCTCCTCCTCGCGCAGGTGTCCTTCGCACACCCACTTCTCCAGCGTCTCGGGCCAATAGCCGAAATGCACGACCGGCATCCGATCATACGATTGATCATGCAAAATGGCTGCTGTTCGTTCCCTGTTGTTCATCGGTGTCGCTGTTCCTTTCGTCAGTAGCCAACCGGCGTCATCGCTCCCGGCTCGTCAGGACCACGCTCCCGTAACCCGGCAGCCGCAGGCTTTCGCCCACGGCCTTGCCGGTGATCAGGTCGCGGTGGCGGCCTTGGCCCATCTCCACGGTCTGGGGCGTCCTCCGGAAGTTCAGCACGAATGTCCAGGTGGTCTCGCCGTCCGTCCGGGTCCGGACCAGGACCCCCTCCGGGATCCGGCCGGGCACCGCAGACCGGATGCCGAGCGTCGTGGTGACGGCGCCGTAGAGCGCGTCCAGGAAGTCTTCATCGGTCTTGGCCCCGATGTAGATGGCCTTGCCCTTGCCCTGCCGGTGCATCGTCACCGCCGGGGTATTTTTGTAGAACTGGCCGCCATAGGAGGCCATGACTTCGGCGCCTTCGGCGTGAATGAGATCGCAGAACGTGTGCGCCTTGAACGCGCCCTTTAAGCCGAGGCTGTTGCCGACGCGCGCCTTGAGCGTCTGCGCGTCCTTCTCGGTTAGATGGTCAATCTCCTCGGCCCAAATTCCGAACAACTCGCGAAGTCCCAGTCCGGGCCAGCCATCCCGGTGGCAGCGATTGGTGTCGTCCACCACCGCCGACAGATACGTCATGACCAGCGTCCCGCCATTCTCGACAAACGTCCGCAAACGCGCGGCTAGGCCTTCGCTCACCAGATACAGCATCGGCACGACGACCAACCGGTAACGGCTCACGTCCTCATCCGGCCGGATGAGGTCCACGTTGATGCCCATTTTCCAGAAGGAGCGGTAGTGCGAGCAGATCACGCCGCAGCAATCGCGATCGCCAGTTGGTCCCGGCCCAGCCGTGTATTCCAACGCCCAGCGCGCGTTCCAGTCGTGGATGATCGCCACATCGGATTTCACAATCGAGCCGCGAACCGACTGCAGCTTATTGAGAATGGCACCCACCTCGGCGACATCGTGAAAGACCCGTGTCTCAGCGGTGCCCACATGGTCAACCACCGCACCGTGGTTCTTCTCGAAGCCGCCGAGTCCCTTCCGCCACTGGAAGTACATAACGCCATCGGCGCCATGCGCCACCGCCGCCAACGCCTCCAGGCGGTGTACGCCCGGCCGCTTGAGCTGGGCAAACGTCGACCAGTTGGTGCTGGAGGGCGAGCACTCCATCTGGATAAAAGGCTGGCCATGGCGCAACCCTCTTTGCACATCATGGTTGAACGATATCCATCCCGCTTGGTGCCACAGGTCTTCTGAGTCTCCGTAGTTGGGATAGGAGTCGTTGGCGATCACGTCCACATGGTCGGCCAGCACCGAGTAATCCAGGCGGTGGTAGGTGCCCATCATGTTCGTGGTCACGGGAACATGCGGCGTGAACTTCCGCACAGCGGCGATCTCGTGCCGCATGAAATCCGTAGTCTGGTGCGTCACGAACCGCCGCCAGTCGAGCATGAGTCCGTCGAGCGACCAGTCATAGGCGCGGATCTGGCTCCAATCGGTGATCGTGTGGCTCCAGAACGCCGTCCACCACGCCGCGTTCAACGCGTCGAGTGTCCCGTACTTGCGTTTGAGCCAGACGCGGAAAGCTTCGTAGCAGTATGGACAATGACATTCCCCGTTGTACTCGTTGGACAGGTGCCAGATGCCGAGCGCGGGATGTTTGGCATAGCGCTTCGCCAACTGCCCGTTGATCGCCGCCACCTTCTCGCGGTACACGGGAGAGGTATAACAATGGTTGTGGCGAAAACCGGAAAGTTCCCGTACACCGTTGACGTCGATGCGGCGGATCTCGGGATACTTTTCGGACATCCACGTCGGCTTCGCTCCTGAGGGCGTGGCCAGCGCCGCCTTCATGCCGGCCTTGGCCACGCGGTCCATGATGTCGTCCAACCAACCGAACGTGTATTTTCCCTCCTCCGGTTCCAAGCTCACCCACGCGAAAATTCCGATGGATACGATGTTGTATCCGGCCAGGGGCATCATCCGGAAATCCTCAGCGATCACCTGCGGCTCGTGCAGCCACTGGTCGGGGTTGTAGTCGCCCCCGTGCAATAGATGATCAAACCCCGGTATCACCGGCTTCCACTGCTTCTGCGTCGACATGCTCGCTCTCCTCTGGGCTGTGCGTGCCCCAGTGCTTCGTGCTTGAGAGTGCCAACTTCTCGGGCGCTCCCTGCGTCCGCTCCCCGCCCCCGCCTCCACATCCGTGGAGCGTGAAGATGAAAGAGCCGAACGCATTGTTCGGAATGCATTATGCGGGGGGGGGTGGGGTAAATGTCAACCCCCTTTTTTACAATGCCGAATATGGCGCAAGCGCGGTGAGTTCGCAGACTGCGCGCGGGCGCGTTCCACCTCTCGCAGGCTGCTATCTCACGCCTGCGATCC
>VGWG01000060.1 GCA_016873675.1 Lentisphaerota bacterium
TGACGTGCCGTAAAGGCCGTGCCCACCTTGTCCGGGACCACCACCGTGTTGGCGCCCGGATTCGTGCTGCCGCCAAAGGTCAGCGCCGTCATCTGGTAGACGCTCGCAGAATCGGTTGGACGCCTCCGAACGGTCAGCTCGTCACCATCCTCGGCATCGTCGTCGTCGGAGTCGGCCCAACCGGGATGCGTCTGGTAGAAAATCTGCTCGTGAATGTTGGCGATGTCATCGTTGTCGCTGTCCTCAAACGCATCACTCACGCCGTCGTTATTCGTGTCGTAGAGATGCGGATTGAGCCCCCGTTCTCCGCGAGCCAGATGGGCCAGCGAAGCCAGGTACTCATAGAAGTTGGTGAGTCCGTCGCCGTCGGGATCGCCGTCCCCGCCGTCGTCGCCGCTGCCCATGCGCGGGTCGAGACCGTACGCTTCCTCCCACCAGTCGGGGATACCGTCCGTATCGGTGTCGCCAGACGGCAGGAACCCGTAACGGGAGGTTACGCCGACCAACGCATTCGTCACGACGGCCCCGCCTTCGACCTGTCCGGCGAAACGCCAATCGGTCCGCCATCCCGCCGCGAGGGTGAAGTCCTCAACCGTTGCGCCGCCATCGTCGAATTTGAACCAGCCCGCGAGCGTGCGCACGATCACCTGGCCGCCACCGCCACTGCCGTCGTCAAGGTTGGGAAGAATGTTGCCTATGTTCAGACGACCGCCGCTGACGCACCGGCCGTCAAGCGCCGGGATCGGGTCGACGTTACCGAGCAGCGCAGCCTTGACCGCCGTGTAGTTCAGGCGGCCGTCGACCGAGAGGATTAGCGTCGCCGCGCCCGCCACATGCGGGCAGGCCATCGACGTGCCGCTCATGAGTTGGTAGGCGTTGCCCGGGGCCGTGCTGAGAATGTCCACCCCCGGCGCACCCAAGTCAACGGTGGTCGCGCCATAGCAACTGAACCCGGCCATCGCGTCGCGGCGGTCGGTTGCCGCCACCGAGACGATGTTGTCGAGGTCAAACGATGCAGGATAGAAGGGCAACGCGTCGTTGTCGGTGCCGTTGTTTCCGGCTCCGGCGACGTACAGGTGGTCGTTCTCGCCGGCAACCCGGATGGCATCGTACATGGTCTGCGAGAATCCGATCCCGCCGTAGCTGTTATTGCTGACGCGGGCACCCATGCGCCACGCATACTCGATGGCCTCCACGATGCTGGCGTCGGACGCGCCTGTGCCGGCATCGTCAAATACCTTGAGCGCCATGATCCGGGCTGTCCAGTTCACACCCGCCACACCCACGGCGTTGTTGCCGACCGCGCCGATGGTTCCGGCACAATGGGTCCCATGCCCGTCACTGTCCATGGGGTCGCTGTCGTTCAGCTCAAAGTCGTACCCGTACACGTCATCCACATAGCCGTTGCCATCGTCGTCAACGCTGTTATTGGGAATCTCACCGGGGTTGACCCACATGTTGGCCGCGAGATCGGCATGGTTATAGTCGACACCCGTATCAATCACCGCGACGATGACGTCGCGATTGCCGGTGGCGACATCCCACGCCTCGGCACCGTCGATATCGGCGTCCGCGACGCCGCCGTCCTGCCCGGTGTTGTTCAGGCCCCAAAGCGAGCCAAAGTCGGGATCATTCGGGAAGGTCTCCGTCAGGTGACGGATCTGGTTCGGCTCGACGTATGTCACCGATCCCAGCGCCTGGAGCTCATGCATCAGGACGTCGGGGTCTTGACCGTCCGCCAGCGCGACATGCATCGCCGGGACAATCTTGAAGCTGCGCTTGACGATCAGCCCCTTGGCTTCGATCGCGGCCTTGGCCGTGCTCATGGCGCCCTTCGATCCCACGCCCACCAGGAATTCGCGTGGCACGGACTGTGGCTGCACCTCCGAAGCCTGGCCGACCGTACGCAGAACGGTATTGGTGGCGTCTTGATTCCCAAGGGTAACGAGCTGCCCCCCCATCATCTGCCGGATGTCGGCCGCCGATGAAACCAGAGCCGAGAGCCTCACGTCGTCAATCGCGCCTTTGAAGCCGTTGATCACGCCTCCGTTCGCGCCCACAGCGCCGCCACCGATGGACAGCTCGCCGGCAAGCGCCCGGCCTCTGCCGGAACCCATGACAGGCACCGCCATCGCGTCGGTTCGTATCGCCACCAGCGTCCCGTCAATATAGAGCGACAAGAGCGCATTGGACACCGAGTACGTGGCAGCCAGATGCGTCCAGACAGCGGGGGCGACCCAGACAAAGTCACCGAACGGATCATTGACAATGGTTGTACCGGGTTCATCCCAGGCCAACCGATGCTCGGCCACCACGGCAGCGGTGCGGCTGTTGTAGCGCACATACGGGCGCAGGGTGCCGCCAACTTTTTCCACGCCCATCTCATAATTGACGGTGTTGTCGCTGAACGTGCGCGCCACGACCACGCCGCCCGTGCTGCCCGCATCCGGACGAATCCAAGCGGCCAGCGTCCATTCCATCATGGAGTGCCGGCCCTGAGGCGGCACGACCATCCGACCGCTACCGTCCAGCACAAGCCCACGCGGAATCAGCGGGTCGGTCGAGCGCAAGGGGTCAGACTTCCCAACCTGCACATCGTTCTGCGTCACACCCGCGATCTCCGAGTAATCGTCCAGCCCGTCGTCATCGGTATCCCACAGATCGGGCCGGGTGCCGTATTCCTGCTCGAACAGATTGCTCAAGCCGTCATTGTCCAAGTCGCGCTCACCGTCAAAGATGCCGTCGTCAAATGTGGAGACATAACCCGGATGGAGTCGCGCGTGGTATTCGTACAGCGCGGAGAGCCCGTCGTTATCGTCGTCGCTCTCACCGTTACTGGAGAAGATGTCCCCATACAGCGCGATTTCCCAGAAATCGGGCAGGCCGTCAACGTCCTCATCGACGAAGACTGCGGCCCGGATCGGCGTGTCGCCCGACACGACCATGGCCGCGCCGTTGGTCAGCCCGCCGGCATGGGCCCAGTTATTCAGCCAGCCGCGCGGCGGCAGGGCGAAATCCTCGACGGTATCGCCAAAATCGTCGAACCGGTAGTAGGCCACCGGCATCGCGCTGGCGTGTTCGAACGTCCGGTAGGCGTTGGCGCCCAACTCGGATGCGGTGAAGGCGACGTCCCAGATGCGCATCTCGTCAATCTGCCCGACGAATCCTTCGCCCACGCGGTTGATACCCGAACCGGAGATTCCGAGGGCTCCGGGCTCGACCGTGACGGTTTTCCAAGCCACAGCCACGCCGTCAACATGGAGACGCAGTTCCCCGGCGGCGACGTCGTACACGCCCGCCAGATGGTACCAGCGATTCGTCCGGTCGAGTGCGACGGGAGCGATGACCGTGCGTTCCACGACATTGGTGGCGTACACGCCCACGAACCGGGTGTAGGGCTTGAATCCATCAAAGCCCAGTTCGTAGTTCACCGCATTTCCGCTACGGCGTGAGACGATGCGACCGTCGCCCGTGAACCCCCCATCCAGCCGCACCCAGGCCTCGACGGTCCAGGATCCGGTCAACCGGAAGCGCATGTCATTGGGCATCTCAACGTACTGGTTGCCGGCGGTCAACGCCAAGACGCCCGAGTCGGTCGGTGAGAGCGAGGCGTTCGGCAAGGTGAACCCATCGGCATTATCCGCCACTTCGACGCCATCCTCCATGCCATCATCGTCGGTGTCTGGCTTACCGGGATGGGATCCGTAACGCTGTTCCTCCCGGTTGGTCAGCCCGTCGCCATCCGTGTCGAGGTCGCCATCAAAGATACCCGGCATGGTCTGGGGGTCGTTGGGGTTGGTACCCGCGAGCCACTCAGAGGCGTTCTCCATCCCGTCCAGGTCGTCATCGTCCTCGCCGTCCAGGATGCCATCGCCGTCTGTGTCGGGATCCAGCGGATTCAGCCCGTGTTCGATCTCCCACTCGTCGGGGAGGCCATCGCCATCGGTGTCGGTCAACGATCCCGTGATGGGCGTCCATCCGTCCTCGCCCAGCTTGATGATCGTGGCCGCGCCCACCAGGGTGCCAGCGTCTTTCCAGCAGACGGACCAATTGTTGCTGTCCGCCGCCGCAAAGTCCTGCACCTGCCCATGGTGCCACGCCTGCGGGCCAAACGTCCCGCTCGTGCCGCTGGCGGCCGTGCCGGTATCCGCCGTGTCATCGTCAAATCGGTAGTCCAACACGGTATCGGGCGATCCGTTGATCAGGACCGTGTCGAGATAACCGGTCAGTCCGCGGCCGATGAGGGTGTTGACCAACCCAAACCCGCTCTGCGCGGGACGCTTCGCCGTATTCACGAACGCCACCTGCTCGTCGTTGAGGATGAGTTGGAGTGTGCCCGCCTTGACGTCGAACCGTCCGCGAACATGTGTCCAGACGTTGAGCGGCAGGGCGCGGAAGCTTGGCGCGACCAGCGTCACGTTCGTCGACAGGTCGGAGGCCGTGAAGGACACGAACGGCCGGCGCTGGCTGTCGATTGCGAGGCGGTAGTTATAGACACCCGCCTGTACTGTGCGCACAATGATGTCGGCGGTGCCGGCCGGCGTCGCGGTCGGATAGACCCAGGCGCTGAGATCGAAGCCAAGCAGGCTGAAGCGTGTGCTGTGCGGCGCCCGCACGTAGCTGTCGGCGCTGCCGTCCAATTGCAGAGCGCGCGCCTTGGCCGGGGAGAGCGCATCCGTCGGATCGGAACCGTACGCCACTTCCCATGCGTCGGTGTGGCCGTCATCGTCCGTATCGCGCAGGCGCGGATCGGTTCCAGCCATTTGTTCGGCGAGATTATTGAGCCCGTCGCCGTCGTAATCCTCGAGCCCATCCAGTACGCCGTCATTATCACTGTCGCGGTCGTACGGATTGGTGTCGGAGAGATACTCGTACAAGTCGTTCAGACCGTCTCCGTCCGTGTCAGCCCCCGTCGGGCCGATCACGCCCGTGCCGTTGGTCGAGGCCGCGTTGGTGGAGGCCTGGTAGCTCAAGCCGTATAGGTTCTGCCACCAGTTCGGAATCAGATTCAGATCGTCATCGAACTCGCCGATTTCCAGTGCCGCAGTCGTGTTGGTCACAAGGACGCCGCTGAGCGCGTATCGCGAGTCGAGGCGATACGAGAAATCCTCCGCCGTCTTTCCGCCGTCGTCGAACAGATAGTAGGCGATCGGCATCGGCGTCTGGACGATCACCGTGTTGGTGCTGGTGCTGCCGCTGGCCACCTGCAACGCCAGCCACTGCATGAACCGGGACTGCGATCCGTCGGTGTTGCCGCTGGAATGGAATTCGGTGTAATAGGCCTCGCCGGCGCCGAGTGTAAAGCGGAAGCAGATGTCATCCGCAGGTTGCGCGTCATTAACGAGAATGGGGCTCGTCAATGTGGCGCTGCGCGACTGGATGCAGTCCCAGGCGGCCGGGATGTCCATGGTGGCCTGTCCGACATACGTCGCCGCAGACGGATCCACGATCCGAGCCAGGCTGCTGTAGCCGGATCCATACGTGAGTTGCGACGACTCGGGGAAGGCTCCCGTAAAATAATCCCACGAGTAACAGGCCGCGTAAATACGTCCGCCGTTCTGCACGAAATTGCGGATCCTCCGCTGCACGTTCGCATCGTCCGCCGGCCCGCCGACCGAGCACGGGAAGAAAATCGCCGTGTATTGCGAGAACATGGCGTCGGAGAGCAGTTCGTCCGTGGGCACGAAGGTGTACGGCACATTCACCTCACGGAGGCGCTCCTCGATCGGATCGTAGCCGCCCTGCCCCATGATCGCAACCCGCGTGGCATTCGACACGATGGTCGCGTTCTGCTTAACGAAGCCGCCGAGAACCCGGTCCTTCCACGTCTCGATTTCCTCGGCGGTGCGGACCTTGTCCCAGATGCGCAGATCGTCGAGCCGCCCGTGCATGCCGGTCCCGATGCGGGTATACCCTTCGCCGCTGGCGCATTCCTCGAGGCAGCCCTGCGCCTGGAAGGCGACGCCGTTCACGATCAGCTTCAGCGTATTGTTGTCGGGATCCCAAATGCCCGCCAGGTGCGTCCACTCGTTCACGGGGATGGCGACGGTGCCGCCGGCGCGGTACGGCCGGAGGGCGTCGGTCGTGAACTCGATGACCGGCACATTATTCGTCAGGCGCAGACAGAAGTTGGTGCGCCCGGTCACGTTGACGCGCTCGACCAGCACGCCGGTCTGGATGCCGTTCGTCGGCATCACCCAGCATTCGACGGTCCAGGCGGACAGATCGAACCGGTCTCTTGTGGATCCCGCGACCCGGCCCGGCACCGCAATCGTCTTGCCGTCCAGGATCAGACTGCGGTTCAGGCGGGGGCTGTGCGAGTCCACAGGGCTGCTGATCGTGCGGTCGGCACAGAGCTCGTAGGGCGATATCTCCTGGCCGTCAAGGAACCCGTCATCGTCCGTATCGGGGTTCAGCGGGTCGGTGCCCAACAGCACCTCATCGAGATTGCTGATGCCATCATTGTCGGCGTCTTCCTCAGCATCCGGAATGCCGTCATTGTCCGTGTCGACATCCGACGGATTGGTGTTGAGACGATACTCCAAGAGGTTGGAGAGCCCGTCGCCATCGAGGTCGTCGCCAGCCCCCGGCGACAAGTCGCCGAACCAGAGGCGCTCCCACCAGTCGGGCAGGCTGTCCTGATCCAGATCCTCGAAGCCGATGACGCTTGCGGAATCGTTGGTGAAGGTCACATTCTTGATCGCATAACGCCAGTCGAGGAGGTGGATGAAGTCTTCGGCGCCGAATTGGACGGTGTTGGTCGTGCTGTCGTCAAACACATACCAGGCGATGAGTCCGCCGATGGCCATCGCGTCGTATTCCACGATGAACGGCAGGGCCTGCGCGCCATTGGCATCGTACCAGCCGCCGGCTTCAACCATCTGGGCCGGGATCGCCAGAGGCCAGAGGGCGGCATAATTCTGCGCTGCGCCGCCGTCGGGTTCTGTGAACGTGTTGGTCGTGGCCCCCGCAACGGTCCGCCAGACTTCCCAGTTGGCATAGGAGTTGTCTGTCGGCGTGGTGCCATCCGCCCACACCCAGTTACCCTCTTCGGCCGCATCGCTCAAGCCGAGCCAGATGAATCCGCTGTCGCGGGCCAGACCGGTCACAAAGGCATTCTCTCCGGGGTTGTTGATGCTCACCAGCCTGCCGCCCAGCGAGGCGGCATGGGCCAGAGCCTGGTCATAGGTCATCGGCGTGGTGATCAGCTCATAAGCGGTGCCTGCATAGAAACGGTACTGCTCTGGGGTGAGCCGGATGCGTTCCAGCAGCGCGCGTTGCGTCCGCGCGGCATCCAGCGTGGCCACATCAGACCACGGCATGAACAGATCCTTGCGGGTGCTGATCTCCGCACGCGTGCGCGCCCGGTTCCACACGCGGATCTCGTCAATCTTCCCGGTCACCCCGATGTCGCCGATGGTGGTGCGTCCCAGACCCATGGCCGGGCGCTCCAACGTGGCCTGTGCCGTGAAGATGATCCCGTTCACGATCAGCTCCAGCGTATCCCGCTCGGGATCGAAGACGCTGGCGATGTGTATCCACTCGTTCGTGGCCAGGCTGGCGCCGCCGCCCGCGAGCACCCGTCTGCCGGAGCGAGTCTGGAACCAGGTGTAGGGAACATTATTGGAGACGACCACCGCCCAGTTCGTGAAGCCTTTGTACGGTCCGCCGGTGAGCACGCGGCTCATCAGCGATCCGCTGGTGTTGGCTTGGTCCAGCTTGACCCAGAATTCGACCGTCCACGTCGGAAGCGAGAACCGCGACGAGGCAAACGACGGGCCTTCCGGCATGGTCAAAGACTGGCCGCTCAACACTGCGGACCGCCGAATCTCTGGACTGCGGGAATAGAGCGGGTTGGTGAAGTCGAGGATCTCCTGGCCGTCGCTGATGCCGTCATCGTCCGTGTCGGGGTTCAGCGGATCGGTGCCGTAGTAGACCACCTCGTCAAAATCGGCCAGTCCGTCGCCATCGAGATCGTTCCGGCCCGGCGTGCCGGGCGTGCCCAAATCCGTGTCATCCGACAGCGGATTGAGGTCCAAGAGGTATTCGTAGGTGTTCACCACGCCGTCGTTGTCCGGGTCGCTTGCGGCGTCCGACTCGCCCGGGACGAACGGGTCAAAGTCCGGCCAGTAGATGCGCTGCCACCAATCCGGGATGCCGTCCTCGTTGAGGTCGTCATACGGATCAGGCTGGCTTTCGTTCAGGGTCAACGCCGGTGCGTTCGTGTCGAACTGGCTGGTCAGCATGCCCCGCAACGCATAGTGCCAGTTGCCAGAATGCACCCAGTCTTCGGCTCCAAAGGCGATGACGCCATAGTCCATCCGGTTGGTGAGATTCTGAGCGTCGTCGAAGCGGAGATTGACGACCAGCGATCCGTCATTGACCATCGATGCGCCAACAAAGCTGCCGTCATTAAAGACGCGCCAGGGCGAATTCACGATCTTGCCATGCCCGAATTCGATTTCAACAGGGGTGCGCGCCCGCGACCAGATGCGCACTTCGTCCACGAGGCCATTGAGCCCGCCGCCGAGCCAGGCAGCGGCGGTCTCGATCCCGCCGCCGATGTAACCGGGATGGCCGACCTCGTTGTCAAAGGCCATGATGCTTTGCACCAGATCGCCGTCGACGTAAATCTTCAAGGCCTTGGCGACACGGTCATACGTTCCCGCGATGTGGACCCAGTTCGATGCGGCGATCGGCTGTGGCGACAGCGCCAGATAGGTGACACCCGCGACGGTTCGGAACGCCGCGAACGGGTGGTTGTTGCTGATCGCCAGAGAGAACGTGAGCGCCCCCTGGAGCGTTTCGCGGGTCACGACCGATCCCGTCTCGTTCGTGGAATCGAGATAGACCCACGCCTCGACGGTCCAGTTGGTGAGCTGGAGCCGGGTGAAATCCATAATGGGGTTCGGCTCGTACGGCAGCGCGCCCGACTGCTCCGGCAGGAGATACTCATTCGTGTATGCCAGGCGCAGGGCCTTCTCGACCAGCGGCGAGCGCGAGTACGACGGGCTGGTCAACCGGCGGCCGTCGGGTTTCAGGATGCTGCGGTTGATCTCGTCGCCATCCGTGATGCCGTCGTCATCCGAGTCGATGTCTCGCGGCCGGGTGTTCCACACGCGCAGTTCGTCACGATTCGATAGCGTGTCGCCATCGAGGTCGAAGTCTGCGTCACTGATCGGATTCGGCGAATTCTCGCTCTGCCAGGACGACTGCCACGTCGGATTGGCATGCGTCATCCACTCTTCGTAGTCCGAAAGCCCGTCGCCATCGTAGTCTGTCAACGCATTGGCCATGGCCAGCGGATCGGGATAGCGGCCGAACCAGTAGTATTCCCATGCGTCCGGGATGCCGTCGCCATCGGAATCCACTCCAGACTGAACCCAATACCAATTTGAGCCGTCGCCGGGCGTTCCGAGGGGTGTCACCCATTCGATGTCCACTTCTGCGGGGGCGTAGGGATCGGTGGGAATGCGCATGTCGACAATCCGTAGACCGCTGTCGGTGCCATCGAACCAGACGGCGGGTGGCTTTGTGGTGGCGGAAAACTGCCGGGTGGTCGGGGTCATGCCAAAGGCATCGGCTTGTTCAACGGTATTGACGCCGTCCTCCAGCTCATACAAGCCGTCGGCCTGGATATACAGCCATCGGAAACGATTGTTCGCCCGCTGTTGCTGCGGCGATCCGCCTGCGGCGCCCGAGTCCGATTTGCTGATGATGATGCCGCGGCCGATCGGGTTGGCGTAGGGCGACACCTGTTCGTTCTTCGTATTGACGGTATTCAGCAGGCTTCCGGCATTGAAGTGAATGATGAACCGTTCACCCGGATTCCGCTCGTCACGGAACACATAATACTGGTCGACATAGCGCTCCACGGGATACATGAGCAACGTGCGCGGTCCGCTGTTCCGCTGCAGGATCGCCGAGGGGCCATAGTTCAACTCCTGCTGCGTCACACCGTAGGTCACCTTCAGATCGGGATATCCGTGTATCATGCCGCCCGGGATCGTCATGAGGTCCCCGCCCGCCACCGGATTGTTGACGACCTCTGAAGAAAATCTGTCGTAGTCGTACAGGTCGGGCCACCCGAGGACATCGTGGCTTTGTTCGTGCGTCAGCACACCGGGATTGGGCATGTTCATCGCGACGGGCTGATTTTGATTGAACCCGCTGATGTACCGATCGCGGGTCATGGTTCCGTACCCTTGGCCAGCGAGCCAGAGGCCGGGCGAAGCAATGCCGGTCTGATTGACCAGGCCCACCATGTAAAGAGGGATCGAGACGGTCGCCCCGTACTCATAGCGACCATTTCCGTTGAAGTCGTAGAACACCGCGTCACCGCTGGTGACATCCCCGTCCACGTTATCATCGGCGATGATTGACACCGGATCGTACACGCCATTCAGGAGATTATTGGTTCCCGGGAGGTCGATCCACTGGATATTGGCCGAAATATCGATGCCGACAGCGCCTGAAGCGAGCATGATCGAGTTGAACAACACAAACTCGGCACTCCGCTGATTGTAGGGAGGATTCGTTTCCAGCCAAGCCACGCTCTCACCACGACGGAAGATCGTGTCAACCCCGTTGGTCGTATACCCGATTTGGAGGGACTGCGCCTCGGCGAGCTGACCAGCTCGGTTGAGCGGCAGCGAGCCTTGAGGCAGAGAGATCGCCGTGTCGGCATCGTAACGTCCGTTATTGTTGGTGTCGATGAACACATCGTCACCCGGCTGGTAGCCCGGATCGTTCACGGTACGGCAGACATAACGGACCGGGTAGGCGCCTGTGGCATAGCCAGCCGGGTAGGCGGACGTCGCCGACCACAGCACGCCGGTTGTAACCCCTGCGGCGTGGGAGGCCCCGTAGGCGGCATAGATCAGGTCGACGCCGTTTGTGCTGCCGTAATAGGCCTCATTCGCGCCGCTGTATCCGTTGGTCACAGCCCACATCAGCGTGAAGTTGGTCACCGCAGGATAGACATAAATACTGCGGATGAGCCCCGATGCGGCATGACGCGCCCTCAGTCTTGCCGATGTATTGGCGAGACCGTCTCCCGGCCGGAGTCGGCCAGAGAGGTCGCGCAAAACCGGTTCGCTGTCGAATTTGGCGGGCGGCATGCCGTTGATCGTGTCACGCCACAGCAGATCATATCCGATGTCGTAGGTGCCGTTCCCGTTGATGTCAGCCCATCGAACCGTGACAGGCCCGTAGCCGACCGGCTCTTCCTGACTGCCGACAGCGCCGTGGAGGAGCGGTTCGAGTCCATTGAACAGCCCATCATTGTTGGCGTCCACCCACAGCGCGTCCACTTCGGGGGTGAAATCGCCGGAGCTGTCGGTGTCCTCGTAGAGAACCGGCGCCCCAACCACATTCGAGAGGGTGTTCATCGCCGTCGCACCCTCGCGCCAGACGTACCAGCTCGGTTGCAGAATTCCCCATTCGATCCCCGTCCGCCCGCCGACTTGGAAGCTCGTGATCGTGGCGAAGTTTTCGATCACGTCATACGTGTCGACCATGTCCTCGGCAAGCCGTTCCCATCCCAACACGGGCATGGTCCGCATGCCGTCATCCGAGGTCGCGGGATCGGCATCCATGTAGTAGTTGTGACTGTTAACCGGAATGGTCTCCCCCTGGTCAATCAGCCCGTTCAGGTTCCCGTCACGGTTATCCCGCGCGTACGGGATGGAATCAGGCCATGATCGATAAACCGCTTTGGTGAAGTCGTACCCAAACGCTTTGCGATGGCCGCCGCGCGGTCCGGTCGGCGCTCCGCCATCCGTCCGCCACGTGGAGAACTCCAGGTTCATCTGGTTGGCCGCGTCATACCCGTAATTGGCATGTGTATTGTATCCATACGGCCCGGCCGATTGGACGAAGCCATCCCCTCCGCCAATGTCGGCGGTGACCGGATTGTTGTCGCCGCGATCATGACCGGCAATCGATCCGCTCCACGGACTGGTCGCCTCGCCCAGTCGCATATCGCCGCCATCCCAGACAGACCAGGGATTGGCGTCGACGCCAGGGCGGTAAGCCAGTTGTCGCATCGCGCTCCCGGATGCCGAGCCCAAATCGGGATTGTGATACATCGACGAGGCCAGATCGTCGAATTCACGCGGCGAGTCGTAGGTCCACGTGGTTCCGACAGGCGGATGCGTGAGCGAGCCATAGGTCGTGACAGCCACCGGCCCATTGAGGGTCATGTTCGTCACCGTGGTGGACGGCAAGATCTGGTTGTCATCGGTCAACTGCGGTTTCCATTCGCTCATGATCGGAAGCCGGCTCTCGAACGTTGCATACGTCGAGCCATAAGGCCCATACCGATTCAACCACCAACTGCTGTATGACGTAATGGCGGCCGGCCCAACCGAGAAGTCCCAGAAGCTGATCCCCGTTACCAGCGCCGGATTGAAGCCCGTCTGAAGCATCTGGTTGTTGTCGACCTCGGCCCAGTTCTCGGGCCCGTCGTACTTGAGGTCGTCGCAGCGGGCGATCAGGCCGGCAACATCCCCCGCATAGTTGTTGGCAATGTAGTTGGTGTACCGATCATACGACCAGAAATCGAGGGTCGGTTCGGCCCCCTCGGGCAGCACGCCTCTGTTGGGTGTGCCGAACAATCCCGGAACCCACACACCCGTTCCCGCCAGCCCGCCGATCGGATCCCACCAGGATATAAAGTCCGTGAACGGCTCCTCCGCGATCGCGGGCGTCCACTGATCGTCCCCGCCGAGCGCATCGATGAAGGGGTTCTCGATATTAATGAACGGATCGGCGGCGATATCGGTGCTTGCCGGCAGGGTGTACGTGGCCACAATCTCGGGCGCCCCCCACAGGGGCAGCGAATAGTAGAGCGGAACATGGATCTGGGCTTCCACGCGAATCAGATTGTTGGAATCCGACAGCGGCAGGCCATCCGCGATGAACGGACTCGTCTCAAAGAATCTCAGCGGCGGCCTCAATACATGAACACCGTTTGTGAAAACGAATCCAGCAATTTGTACGCCGGGGGCGTTCAGCAGGTTGTTGTACAGAATGATCGGCAAATCCAGATAGGAGTTGATGATCACTTCGTGAGCGCTGCGATACACATGCGGCACGTCGGCGTCATCCACATTGAATTCCAACCGATTGAGATAGCCGATATCGGCATACATCGGCCGCAGGTTGGGCGGAGGCGCATAGTTGTCGCGCACGTAGGTCCACTCGGCATCGCCTTCGATCACCGGGACGGCGTCATTGGTGATACCGTTCCCATAATTCGCCGTCATGGAACCCAGAATGATCTGGGTGATATTCGTGGCCGGCGTCCACACGTCGTCTTTGGGTACGGTTGCGTCCACAAACGGGTTGTTGATGTTCGCCGCAGCCGTCGTGTACGTGGCCGGATCAACCGGCTGACCCCACATCGGCGTCGAGTAATACAACGGGACGGTGACATGAGCCGGATACCGCCTGTTCAGCGGCAAGGGCGTGGTCAAATTGAGATTGTTCAACGAACTGAATCGCCTCGTATCCACCACCACGATGCGATCCTCGGCGGCGATATACATACACCCCCGCTGCTCGGTTCCGGGACTGGCCAGACAAGCGTTGACGGTCGCTTCTGGGATAAATGTCTGCAGCGTAATCCCTTGGGACGACAAGTAGACAAACGGACGCAAGGCTTGATCCTGTTGGTACTCAAAGCGCCCCAACCGCCCGACGCTCGTATAGGGCGGAACCGGGTTCACGGAGAGATAGGCGTGCGACGCATCGCCCTCGTACACCCCATCCGTGTCGTTCGTCACCGGCATGCCGCCGAATGATCCGTAAACGGGAGAACGAACCGTTCCGCCGGGAATCTGACCGGCCGGCGTCCAGACATCGTCAGGCGGGACCGTCGCATCCTCGAACTCGTTCAGCGCGCCCGCGACCGCAGCGGTGTTGGTGTAATGCGCAACACCGTTGGTGTTCACCGGCCGGCCCCAGATCGGCGAGGCGGTATAGAGCGGAATCGAGAGATAGGACCAACTCGCGGGATTGGCAGGCGTTCCGGTCATGTTCACACAGGAAGACCAGAAATCGTAGTCTTTTTCAAGCACCTCGACGCGTCCGCTGACCGCGACAAATCGGTTGTAGGAGTCAACCGGATCGGGATACCGGAACACCGTTCCCGGGGCGTTCGTGCACAGGTCGAGGATGGCACTGACCAAATACACACGGGCCGTGACTGCGTGTGGGCTGACGTTCATCTCGGGCACGCCGAAGGTGTCGTAATTGACCTCCAGACGACCGTTCCGGGCGATATTGGTATACGCCGGACTCGGTATTTCCGACACATAGGTATGAGCGGCGTCGCCTTCAAGATTGGGGCTGGGGTCGCTGGTCACCCAACCGGGACCGCTCGACCGTCCATAGTAGGGGACGCCGCTCTGGAACCAGAGCGGTGGCGTTAAATCGAGCTGGTTGACGGTGAAAGGCCGATTGGTTCCGACGCTTGTATCGGCCAGCCAAATGATGATGTTGGTCACGCCCAACGTCCAATAATCGTAAGCGGGATAACAACTAAAGTCGTAGTCGAGGATCGCATCGCCGACCGCGGGCGAATTCAGGTAGCTGGCGATTGGCCCGAAGTCTCTCAAGGTTCCGGCAATGCCCGTGAAGGCGTGCGTCGGCGTCCAGCGGTCTTCGGCGGGAATGGGGATGTTGATCCCGGAGAACCGGTTGGTAAAATAGAGCGGAGGGGTCAGATCGAGCTCATTGAGACTAACGGCGATATTCGTGCCGTTGTCGAGATCCGCGATGTAGAAAACCGCGTTTGAGGATGCCAACGGGCTGATCGAAGCATTGGCACGGGTTCCCGGCACGTTGGTGGAGACACTGACCGAGAAATCATAGTCGGCAATCACATCACCCACATTCGGGGTGGCTAAGAACGTCTTCACAGGATCGGCCAGCACCTCAACGCCGGTGGCACCGATGACGCGATTGGTGGGCGTCCACACCCAGCGGTCTTCCGCATAGAGGTTGGTGGTTGTGAGGGTGTTTACGCTGTTGTAGTACAGCGGCGGGGTGAGGTCGAATTCGCTGATCATGAATGGAACATTGACTTTGCGGGTCCTGTCGGCGATCCAGAGCACGGCGTTGGTGGTAACCAGTCCGGCAAAGCCGTCGTAGGTCAGGACGCGCGGCGGGGTCCCGGTGCTCACCGACAAAACGGAGAAGTCGTAGTCAAAAAAGAAGTCGCCATAAGCAGACGAATTGAGGAGGGTGCGAAGACCCGCAGAGAGGACAAACTGCGCAATTCCACCGTTGGCACGGTCGGGCGTCCATCGGTCTTCGGCATGAATGTAGGGGTCCCAGCGACCGTTCGGCGGGGTGAGGTTGTTGAAGCCGGGCATGTCCGTAAACCGCTCGCCGGGCGTCCAAAACCCATCCACTAGCGGGTCGTCCACAACCGAATCGGTGGCAACATCGTAACGGCGGTAGCGTACCGCCGGAGTCAGCAAGTCGGCCAGCTCGTCAAAATGCTCGCCACGGCCGTCGGCAAATCGGTTGATGCCGGGATCGCCGATGGGCGCGGAAAAATTAGCCCATCCCGCTGGCGACGCGGCGGCGCCCCTGATAAAGTAGGTGTAGGAGGCCAGGATAGGGGTTCCACCCGCCGCCGCCACATGGAGCCGGAACGAGTAGGCACCGGTGCCGTGGTTCACTGTCCCCGATCCGTCGCCGCCCAACTGCCCCCCACCGGCCGTGTCGGTCAGAAAACGGTTCCCGATCTGAATCGTCAGCGGGCGCCCCTTGAGGGGTATGGGGTCTAACGTTCCCGTGTAGACCGTCGTGACGTCGGCCGAGGCCGTCCCGATCACGGCGCCCGCGATCAGGTCTTCGCTCAGAGCGGTATCGCCGGGATTCCACGCCCAGGGCATCGCGACCTCGCCGGGCGTCTTGGTGTCCATGAAATAGCCGCGCACGGGGAGCCCGTTTGTCGGATTGGCGCGGAAGTAACTCGTTTCGCGCCAATAGCCTTCGTAGAAATTCTCCATCCGCTCACGGACCGTCCCGACCGAAAATCCGGAAGAGGTGTAGTTGCCCTGTCCGTTTTTCGGAAAATACGGGGTGCCAATGTAGGATTTGTGATTGGGCAATTCCGGCCACGCGTTTGCGCGAACCGTAATCACACCCGTCAGCAGAGCGGCCAACGCGGCCAAGACCAGTCCAAAGCGTCCATCTGTCGTGACTGATTTCATAAATGAGTCCTTCCCTCTTAACACCCTTACTTGACGTCCCAAAAATCATCCCCTGCCAGCGCGAGCCCCGCCGCCTGGGCCAGTACATTCAGCTCCGCCTCGCAGGCCGGATCATCGGCCAGAATCGCCCGGCGCAACACGCGCGCCTCCCGGTCAATGTCGCCACGCAACGTGTTGACCGTGCGGATGAACGCATGCGCCTCGGCTACATCCGGGGCGGCGGCCATCGTGCTCGCGTGTGTCCGAGTGGCTTCCCTCGCGGCCTCCTGAAGGGTCGCAATGGACGGATCTTCAGTCCGCAGGGTCTTCCGGAGCTGCATCATCTCCGTCTTGAGCTCAGCCTGCTCCTGTTCGATCTCCGCGAAATGAGCCTTGGCTTCCTCAAATCGCGCCAGAATATCGCCCGGCTCCGATCCAGCGGCGACGGCATTCGTGGCGGAAGCCTGCGCGAGCGCCCCCCTGGCGATGGCAATTTCATTGGTCAACCGGGTGTGAATCGCGCGGTATTTCGGTTGATCTTCCTCCGTGAGATCCTTGGCGTCACGCACCCCCGCCTGCTTCAGGAGCGCCTGACGCGCCTCCTCGGCAGCCGCACCCGCGTCGGCGACCGCTGTGTTGAATTGCTTGGACGCGCCCTTTCTGACATTGTGACGCGCGTCAGAAATCTCGGCCAGTTGCCGGCCGACTTCTACTTTCTTCGCCTGCGCCTCGTCAATCTGCTCCTGGACCTGCTTGATTCGGGGATGGGCGTCGAGCGCCTGTTCCACACGAATCGCCGCCTCGCGGTAGGCCTTTCCCGTTTCGGAGTTGCGACCCTCGCTCTGCCCCGTCGTGTCGCGGGCTTCGCGAATGACTGCCTGACTCTCCCGGACCCGCTCGGCCAGCCCGGCCCGCGTGTTCATCAGCGCCGCGAACGCGGCCTTCCGATCGGCCAGTGTCGTGTCCGCAGCAACGGCTTCCTTCGGCTCGCCGACTGTGGCGTCCGCCGCGAAGGCCATCCGGGTAACCGTCAGCGAAGCGGCGATACAAGCAACCCACGTCGTTCGCACCCCCCACCCCACTAACATTCGCCGGTTATGATTGTGCATCCAACACCCTCCCAGCTTCAACCGACCACCCATGCGCTCGACACACCCCTATCCACCACACTGTCTGGTCCTGCCCAATGACAGTCCATCCGTGTATTATACCTTGTAGGCGGATCGAACCGCCAGCTCTTTTTATGGATTTCGCACTGTCCTGAAGCCATAGCTTGTGTTGGCTCCGTTCGGGCTTGCCAAACCGGTTTCGGCAATCCGACACGTTTCGGCTGGTCCGTTCCAACTGCCCCCAGAAATCGTACGGTACGTGTTCTCATTGCCGGGATACCAGTCGTAGCACCACTCGGAAACGTTTCCAGCCAGGTCGTAGAGTCCGGCGCCGGTCGGGGCAAAAGACCCCACCGGACTGGTGTAGGGCATGGAGCCGGTATCGTAATCCGGGTGCCATTGCTGCGTGGCGCTCGTGTCGTAGACGGCGCGATCAAAAAGCTCGCTGAAGTAATTTGCGCGCGCATGCTGGATCGTGTCTGAATCGCTCCACGGAAACCGCCCATTGGCCACCCCGCCGCGCGCGGCGTATTGCCATTCGGTTACGGTCGGCAGGCGGTAGCCGTTGGCAGCAGAATTGACGTACGGCGCCACGACCAGCCCCGTCCTGTATACCGTGTACGTGTCGGAATCGGCATAATACACTGGCGTGAGTCCCTCTTTCTCGGACCGGGCGTTGCACCACTTCACGCAGTCATACCAATTGACCCCCTGTACGGGATGGTTGGTCCCCTTTCCCGATCCGACTTTATC
>VGWG01000061.1 GCA_016873675.1 Lentisphaerota bacterium
GCTGCGGCCAAGTAGAGTCGCTGAAATGCGACACTCTCATCTACAGACCGTTGCGATTCCGCAACTCTCATCATCGCGCAGCATCCGACCATGGTTTGCTGCATCCACTTGCGATCACACGCGTTACGTTCAATCAGAAGGTTCGTTCAGCACCTTGGCACGCTTCGTGATACTCGTGGGTTAGTCACGACGTTAAGGAATACGAATCATGAAAGTGGCGGTGGCCATGTGGAACGGGAGGATTTCGCCGGTGTTCGATGTGGCGAGGCAGGTGTTGTTGCTCGATGTGGCGGACGGTCGTGTGATCGCTCGTCACGAGGAATCCCTACCGGGCGACGGGATGCAGGCACAGGCTGCCCGGCTGGCGGACCTCCATGCCGAGGTGTTGATCTGCGGGGCCATCTCCCGCCCGATGGCAAGCACGCTGGCCACCACGGGCGTGCGCGTGATCCCCTTTACGGCAGGCACCGTCGATGACGTTATCGCCGCGTGGCTGGTCGGCCGCCTCCCCGCCCCGGCGTTAAGCATGCCGGGATGTTGCCGCCAACACCGACGCTGTCGGCGTGGCAGGGCTGGGTGCGAAGGGCCTCGAACGGGGTCTGAACGCTTACAACAGGAGTCCATATGAAAATCGCGATTACCTCGACGGGAAGGGACATGACAGGTGCCATTGACCCGCGTTTCGGGAGGACCCCGTTCTTCTTGATCGTGGATACGGAAACAAACGAGCGCGTCGTCCACGACAACGCTCCGAATCTGAATGCCGCGCAAGGGGCAGGCATTCAGGCGGCTGAAACCGTTGCGCGGCTGGGGGCGCTGGCCGTAATCACCGGTAACGTGGGGCCCAAGGCATTCCGCGCATTGAACGCGGCTGGGATTAAGATCTATCTCGCAAAGGAAGGCACCGTCACTGATGCTCTCCGGGCCTTCCAGGCAGGGGCTTTGCCTGAAGTTTCCGTTGCCAACGTGGAAGGTCACTGGGCGTAATTCACACTGGATCGGGGAAGTTAAGACCGTGCTCAAAATGAACAGAATCGGAATCATCATCTGTGCCCGTTACAGGAGTTGTGGCGGTGGCAAATGCTTTCGGGCGCTACGCGAGCGGCATGGCGCATTTTCACGCTACCCGGCCAGCGAACAGGCTGAAATCATTGGCTACTCGAGTTGTGGGGGCTGTCCGGGGGGAAATGTGGAAACCGTTCCCGCCGAGTTCAAGAAGAACGGCGCCACGGTCATTCATCTGGCCACAGGATTGGTCGTTGGTTATCCGCCATGTCCGAATATTCGGCGATTCAAGACGTTCATCGAAACTGCTTATGGTCTGCCCGTCGTCATTGGCACCCACCCCATCCCGCAAACCTACATGAAGATACATGAAAGACTGCCTTTCTGGCAGGACAACGACATGGCGGACCTTTCCAAACTGCTTCTGGAAGAGTCTTCGGAGCTCCAAGCTACCTATAATTGAGTGTAGGGAACATCAACCAAGAGAAAAGGAGACAGTCATGCCAAAAAGAAACAGGGAGAGCCGAGTCCCGGTTCCAGGGAGAGAAACAATGATGCGACAGATGAAACGATGAAACTTGCCATTGCCAGCGGCAAGGGAGGAACCGGGAAGACCACCGTGGCGGTCAACCTGGCGTGGACGCTTGCCGACATGGGCAAGGGCGTCCAGTATCTCGATTGCGACGTCGAGGAACCGAACGGCCACATCTTTTTGAACCCCCAGATCACCACAACCGCAGCGGTCGGCATCCCGGTGCCCGTGGTGGACGAGGCAACGTGTACAGCGTGCCGCACGTGTGCGGAAATCTGCCAATACCACGCCATCGCCGTACTGAAAAAGACCCTGGTTTTTCCCGAACTCTGCCACGGGTGCGGGGGGTGCGTCCTCGTGTGCCCCGCAGGAGCGCTCCGCGAGGAGACCCGTCTGATCGGCGTGGTCGAGACAGGGCAGGCCGACGGCGTGGCCTTTGTTCAGGGTCGCTTAAATGTCGGCGAACCCATGGCACCCCCACTGATTCGCGCCGTCAGGAAGAAAGCAATTCTGGATGGCATCGCCATTCTGGACGCTCCTCCGGGCACGTCCTGCCCCGTGGTTACGACCGTGCGGGACGCCGACTACGTGCTCCTGGTCACGGAACCAACGCCATTTGGACTGAATGACCTGAAACTGGCCGTGGAGATGTTGCGGCAACTCCGCCTCCGGCATGGCGTGGTCATCAACCGCGCGGATATCGGCGACCAACAGGTGCGCGCCTTCTGCGCCGCCGAACGCATTCCGGTGCTGTTGGAGCTTCCCGACGACCGCCGGGTGGCGGAGATCTATTCGCGAGGACAGATGGCCGTTCACGTCCTGCCGGAGTGGCGCACGCTGTTCTTGGATTTGTGGAAAAGCATGGAGAAAGACGCATGACACCATCATCCACAAAACACATCTTCTTCCTGCTGCGCGTCAAGCGTCCCCTCGTTGCCGCCCAAGTCGGTGCGAAGGTGGGGGACATGATTGTTCTGGAACGGAACGGGAAAGGCGCACCATGAGAGAACTCGTCGTCATCAGCGGCAAGGGCGGCACGGGCAAGACCAGCCTGATCGCGTCCTTCGCCGCGTTGGCCGGTTCGACAGGCTCACGGCAGGCCGGGAATGCCGTGCTGGCGGACTGCGACGTGGATGCCGCCGACCTCCACCTCGTGCTGGCGCCCACGATGTGCCGACGTGAAGATTTCTACTGCGGCCATACGGCGACCCTTCGCCAGTCCGACTGCATCGGGTGCGGCGCCTGCCTGGCCCGGTGCCGGTTCGATGCGGTCCGCAAAACCAAAGGCGGCGCTGGCGGGCCCACGTTTACCATTGACGCCACCGCCTGCGAGGGGTGCGGTGTGTGCGTCTGGTCGTGCCCAGTCAAGGCCATTGATTTTTCCGAACGACTCAGCGGTGAATGGTATGTGTCCGACACGCGCCACGGCCCGATGGTCCATGCCCGGCTGATCCCCGGCGGCGAGAACTCCGGCAAACTGGTCGCCAAAGTCCGGGAAACCGCCCGCACACTCGCCGAAGAACGGAAGGCCGACCTCATCCTGGTCGATGGCCCGCCGGGCATCGGTTGTGCCGTGATTGCCTCTGTGAGCGGTGCCTCGCAGGTTCTGGTGGTGACCGAACCCACCCTTTCGGGCGCACACGACATGGCGCGGGTGCTCGAACTCACCCGCCACTTCAACATCCCGACCGCCGTGTGCGTGAACAAGTGGGACTTGAATTCGGACATGACCGAACGAATCGAGTCCGAGGCCCGCCGGACTGGCGCCACTGTCGTTGGGCGCGTGCGTTATGGCCGAGCGGTGACGGACGCCCAGTTGCAGGGGCGCGCCGTGGTCGAGACGGATGCCGGGGCGTTGGGTAACGACGTCCGCGCGATATGGGAGAATCTGTCCCGATGACAATTACCATTTTAGCCGAGAATACGGCGCTGACACGCAACGTGCTTGGCGAGCACGGACTGGCCTTTTGGCTGGAATCACAGGAGCACCGCTTGCTTTTTGATACGGGCCAGGGGCGCATACTGACCGACAATGCGCAAGCTCTGGGCGTGGATTTGCATGCGGTGAACACAATCGTTCTCAGTCATGGTCACTACGACCATACCGGCGCATTGCCCACCGTGTTGCATCAGGCGACAGGCGTCGTGATGCTGCATGCCCATCCGGATGCCCTGCTGCCAAAGTACCGCCGAAACCAATCCGGCGTGCGTGAAATCGGCATGTCCGAAGAATCACGAGCGGCCATTACAGGCGAGCGATGCCGCTTCATCCCGTCTCGACGGGTCACTCAGGTTGCGCCTGGGCTTTACGCCACAGGCGAAATTCCGCGCCGTCATCCCGAAGAGACCATCACCGAGTCGTTCTGCCGCGATCCACTCGGGCGCGATCCTGATCTTTTACTGGATGACCAGGCTCTTTATTTTGATAGTCCGTTCGGCTCCATCGTTCTGCTCGGGTGCGCGCATGCGGGCATCATCAACACCCTCGACCACGTGCAGACGCTGACCGGCAACCAGCCGTTGCATGCCGTGATTGGCGGCACACACTTACGCGCGGCACACGCGGATCGGCTGGATTGGACGATTCGTGAATTGCGCCGATTCAACATTGCTTGTCTGGTTCCCTTGCACTGCACAGGACAGCCAGCGGGTGCAGCCCTTTGGTCGGCCTTCCCCAACACCTGCCGCGAAGGGGGTGCGGGAACTGTATTTGAGTTTCAAGAAAGGCTCACCACACACCCAGAACAAACCCCCAACCCAAAAGGACGGTTATCACCTATGAAAATCGCTATACCGATCGCCGAAGGCAAACTCTGCATGCACTTTGGCCACTGCAACCAGTTCGCCCTGCTCGACGTTGATGAAAAGGCCAAGACGGTCACCAACAAGCAGATGCTCACGCCGCCGCCACACGAACCCGGGGTCTTGCCTCGCTGGCTGCACGATCAAGGCGCCACGGTCATCATCGCAGGCGGCATGGGCAGTCGCGCGCAGAATTTGTTTGCGGAAAACGGCATCCAGGTAGTGGTGGGCGCACCGGCCGAAACGCCGGAAACCCTGGTGGCCCACTATCTGACGGGAACGCTCGTGTCCGGGACAAATGTCTGTGACCACTGAG
This sequence comes from Lentisphaerota bacterium, assembly GCA_016873675.1. Taxonomy (NCBI): domain Bacteria; kingdom Pseudomonadati; phylum Lentisphaerota; species Lentisphaerota bacterium. The sequence continues at coordinate 4,656 of VGWG01000061.1, forward strand.
CCCTCAGCGGAAAAGAAGGAGGCCCTGCGGTCACGTCTGCATGCGCACTGTTTACTTTGCGGCGGAGAACACGCGCAGGGCTTCCGTCTCGCATTTGAAGCGCACGCCGATGGGCATGTGGAGGCTTCCTTCCCGTGTGACCCACACTACCAAGGCTACACGGGGTATCTGCACGGAGGTGTCATTGCCTCGCTTCTGGACAGTGCCATGACAAACTGCCTATTCACCCATGGACATGTCGCCATGACGGGCGAACTGAAGGTGAGGTTTCTCAAACCGGTCATCGTGAATCGCCCTGTTGTGGTCAGCGCCCGTCTGGACGCACCTCATGCCCCGTTGTTCAAAGTGAGTGGCGAGGTTCGCCAACACGGCGAGGTCATGGCACGCGCAACCGCCAAGTTTGTAGAAGTGCGACTATCGAACGCGGGGCTGTTGGACGCGAGACATGCAGCCGGAGCCTCTGTTTGATAGAAAAGGCGCTTGCAAAACCCCTGCCAGCCACGTCATGCCAAACTTAACCCTTACTGGCGACAACAAGCATTTCAAAGTCTTCAGTGGTCAATGTGTCGTTTCTGGAGTAAGCTCCAAGTTTTGCGCCAAAGATGTCCACCGTCTTATACCCAAGCGACTTCAAAAGCCACGCAATCTCACAGGGAACATAATAACGCTCGTTGCACGCGAGCTCTTTGATCGTCCCTGAATCATCTTCGATAGCCGTAATGTTGTGATCTCGAAATGTCATCAGATCGAAGGTGTTGCTTCGATAGGTTGCGTTGCCTGTCTTGCCGGCATCGGCGCAGAACTGTTCGACTGAATGGTAAAGCGGGAATAGCCCGTTCAACGTGGTGAATATCAGCTTTCCATCGTCCTTGAGGACGTGGGTGACATTTCTGAGAATCTCGAAATTCATCTCGTCCGTTTCCATCAACGGAAATCCCCCTTCACAGAGCATGATTGCCAAGTCAAATTCGGCTCTGAACGGAAGGTTTCTGGCGTCCTGCTTCTGGAAGTCGATCATCACGCCAGCTGCTTTGGCTTTCTCCCGTGCCCGTAGAAGTTGTGAATCGGACAGATCAACGGCCATCAGCCTGTACCCCCGTTTTGCCAATTCGATCGAATGGCGACCGGTGCCGCACCCAATATCGATGATCCTGAGAGCTGTGTTTCGCCCTATTTCCTGTTCGATAAAATCACATTCGCCAGCCGTCCCTTGGACAAAACATTCTTGGTCATATTTCTGGGCGTAATTGTCAAACAACGATTCGTACCACTGTTTCATAGGCATTATTACCTTCTCTGGAGGAATAGCAAAGACAGGCAAATAATATCAAACATTTTCAATTTCCTGTTGAAATTTTCCTCCTCGATGCTGTATGGGGGTGGAGGAAGCATCAAATGCAAGTCGAAAACACGACAGCATGCGCGCCTGAAACACGATTATCAGGATACGAGGCACCCTTGCTACAACCGGACTGCGGGAACACGGGCCGACCAGCCATTGGGCAACGTCGCATCAAAACATACCTCTTGCTTTTCTTTGAAGAAACTCGTTTAGAACTCCCAGTTGATTGTTTCTTATGGCTGGGATACAAAACCCGACGGCAATCCGGCCAAATCGCCCCAATCGCACACGACGCTAGATTGGGGAAAACTACGCTCTCAATCTGGACCGAAACAAATAATATCGGGATTGACTCCTATCAAAAATTTGGCACTTCTCGTTCTTGCCTCTGTAGCCTGGATTGGCGTTGCGGCTCAGGCTGAAGATCTTGGAGGCGGTTGGCCCCGTGTGTACCAATATGCGGCCAGCCTGAACACGGCGGTGGCCAAGAACGCCAAGACCGTCAAATACACGGATTGCGAACGCGAGATGGATATTGACGTTTGCTACCGCGTCAAGGGCAAGGTCTCTCTCAAGGGCGTGATCGTCTTCGGCTGCGCGTGCGTGGACGCCGAGGAATTGGACAGCCTCCCCGACGGTTATCCGATCATCCTGATGGCAACCTCCGCCGATAATTATCGCGGCGTCACGTTTGCAGAAGGCGATGTCTGGACGGCCAACCGACTGGGCAGTCCCCTCTCCTCCAAGGCGAAGATCGCCGAGCTGGGCTTCGACACGCAGTTCCGGGCCGGGCCGACCAATGCGGGTGCCTGCGTCCGCGAGTACGAACTCCGGCATGCCGGTTTTGGCACGGCCGGGATGGTCGAGAGCGGCGACGGCTATGACATCACCTCGATTGCCGGCACGGTGATCGGTTCCGCGCTGGCCCCTTACTGCAGCGCGGATCAGAACACATGCCCCCGCTGCGTGGACAACGGCGAGTGCAAGGTCGCCATCGCCTTCGAGCCCTGCACGGTTGACGACTGCGCCCCCTACGACGGCGAAAACACCGAAACCGGCGTCGCCTTCGGCTCGTTCACCGTGAAGTACAACAAAACCCTCGCCAGCGCCATCAAGAACATCGACTCCGAGGATATCCAGGAAACCATCGACGCCCTGGTCCCGAAGGTGTTCGGGAAGAACGCCGTCACCCCGAGCTATGCCAACTACAACGACTATTTCAACGTGATCGATGCCCTCTCGCAGGCAAGTTACGACGCTGCGGTTACCTTCACCGACAGGCTCTCCAGCACCACCATGACACTCACCTACGACGGCACGCATTACTGGTCGTGCTCGGGCGGCTCCTCGTCCGGTTACCGGCTCGCCAAATACACCGCCGCTGGCGCGTGGGTGCAGAGCTTCCAGCCAAACGTCGATTGGCGTTCCGTCTACAGCCAGAACGGCAACGGCACCCCGGTCTACGGGCGCGGCTTCAGTTCCTCGCAGATATTGATTATGAACGGCGATGGCACCTTCGCCAACCACATCACCCTCGTCGGCGGAAGCCTCAATAGCCAGTCGTCTGTCGTTCTGGACGACACAGGTGACGAGTTGATCGCCTTCAACGCCGGCACGGTGACACGATGGAACGCGGCGACCGGGGCGCTCATTGGCACCGTCACACTCGACGGCTTTGGCACCCTCAACGGCGAAAACGATTATCCTCAGAACCGTGGCATCATCAAGCGTGCCGGCTTCTACCTCACGTACGCGGGCCCCTGCGTGCTCACCGCCTGGGATGCCGACGGCAACCGTGTGAGTTCGACGACGCTCACCGGTGCCGGCACGTCGTTCGACTCGTACTTCAGCTTGTCGTATGCCAACGGCATGGTCTTCATCGTCGACAACGCCGGCGGACTCTGGCGTGGGTACAATGTCGGGATGTAGCCCCGTACGACTGACCATTGGTTTGGCCGGAAATATGCTCGCGAAACGAGGGAGTCGGGCCATCCTTCGGTGAATACCTATACGAGCCTCTTGCAATCTGGAAAGGGACGATTCTCTTTCAGGCTTGAGGCGCAAGCAGCGCCTGTGTGTGTGCAAACGGAAGGAATGGATGCCATGAAGAAATTGCTCGGTGTTGTCGCTGTCGCGCTGATTAGCGCTGCGACTCTGGCTCAGGAGCTCGACGGCGGATGGCCCCGCGTGTACCAGTACGCGGCCAGCCTGAACACGGCGGTCGCCAAGAATGCCAAGACCGTCACATACACGGATTGCGAACGCGAGATGGATATTGACGTTTGCTACCGCGTCAAGGGCAAGGTCTCGATCAAGGGCGTGATCGTGTTCGGCTGCGCGTGCGTCGACGAGGAGGAATACAACAGCCTTCCCGATGGCTACCCGATCATCCTCATGGCGACCTCCGCCGATAATTACCGGGGGTCACGTTCGCCGAAGGCGATGTCTGGACCGCCAACCGGCTGGGCAGCCCCCTCTCCTCAAAGGCGAAGATCGCCGAGCTGGGCTTCGACACGGCCTTCCGAGCCGGGCCGACGAATGCCGGCGCCTGCGTCCGCGACCACGAGCTCCGGCATGCCGGTTTCGGCACAGCCGGACTGGTCGAGAGCGGCGACGGCTATGACATCACGACGATCTCAGGCGCGGTGATCGGCTCCGCACTCGCCCCCTACGTTGAGGGCCGTCACGTCAGGGAGCGGGCCATTCGAGCACAACGCCGGTGAATAGTTCCGGCGCGGCGAGCAGCCCCTCGTAGGCATCCCGGATCTTCTCCGGGGAAAGACGATGGGAGATCAGCGGCTCGATCACGAGGCGGCCGTCGAGGATCCAATCGAAGATGATCCGCTGCTTTTCCCAGAGCGATATGAGCGGCGGCGTCCTGCCCCCCCAGATCGACTGCACCGGATAGGCCGGAAGGAAATACTCCAACGCGCCCCGGACGACAATATTCCGGAGGTGGATTTCGCTGAATACGGCCGTCAGATTGCCCTCACAGGGGGCGCGCGGCGAACCCAGCAGAATCACCTGTCCCACATTGGCGGTCATCGCCAGCGCCTGCAAGACCACGGGGGTCAGCCCGCTGGCATCGATGCAAATGTCCGCCTGCTCCACGCCCACCAGCCGCTTGAGACCCTGCTTGATGTCGGACGTGTCGCCACCCGGCAGCGTGCGCGCAATCCCGCACCGTTCGGCCAGCTTCCGTCGCGCCGCAATCGGATCGACGGCGACCACTTTGCCGCCGAGCGCACGGAACGACTGCGCGGCGAGATTGCCCACAATCCCCAATCCCAAGACGAGCACAACTGGCTGGTGGAGGGCGCGGTCCGCGATCGCCATTGCCGAGGTTGCAATGCCGGCCATGCGCGAAGCCGCCGCCACGGCGGGATCGATACCATCGGGCACTACGACAAAGAAAGCTTCCTGACTGATTGTCACATGCGACGCATGCGCGCTGTAGCTGAAGACCCGCTGCCCCTTCGTCACCCGTGTCACCGCCGATCCCAGCGCCTCGACCACGCCCACATTGGCGTAGCCCGCGCGCCACGGATAGGCGCACCAGGAGCCCTTCTGATAGACGGCGGGCTCCTTCGCGGTATAATTCGCCAGCTCGGTCCCCGCGCTGATGAAGGTCCGTTCCGTCCTGACGCAGAACTCATCGGCGCCCAACTTCTCATCCAACTCCAGCGTCTGTAATTCGACCTGACGCTTGTCCATCATGACCACGTGTTTCATCTGCATCGTTTCAGCGCTCCTGTTCTGATTGCCTGACGCCGGAGCGGGGATGGTATCACAGGCGGGATTCCCGACTCAAGGGCAGACACGCTGTGAGCCATTGACAGGGGCATGAAAAAATGACAACCTATCCCCGATCCTGATTCTGATTCGGCGTGGCCTGTTGTTACGCAATAACTGAAGCTAGTGAGGGCTGTTCGAGGGGCCCGTGGGCTTTGACTCGGATTCCCCCATCCCGAGGCGGTGCGCATGACCCGGCAGAGGACGTTCAACCCCTGTCGGCTGCGCATGCCATCAGCGACCGAATGACCGACGCTCTGCGCGCCGCGCTTGCGGCCGTGCCGCCGGGTGTCACGACTTTATCGCTTCCCCTGCTCCCCGGCGCGTCGGCCGCGATCACCGCCCTCGCCCTGGGGCGGCTGCATCCCGCCGCGCCGATCCTGGTCATCACCGCCGGTTCGATCGAGCAGGAGTCGGTCACCGGCGATCTGCTCGCCTTCGCCCGCGAGACGGGTCAGCCGGTTGCATTGCTCCCTGCCATCGAAACCGGCGACGCCGACCGCGAACTCGAGGGCGCGCGCCTTCTGGCCATCCGCACGTTTCATGCTCAACCCTGCCCCATTCTGGTTGCCTCCGCCCACGCGCTGCAGCAACCGGTTCCCGACCCGGCCTCCGTTGCGCGCGCGACGCGGACGCTCGCTCTGAACGGCGAGACCGACTTGAACGCCCTGATCGCCGATCTGGTTGCCGCTGGCTACACCCGCGCCCCCGACGTTTCGGAAAAGGGCGAGTTCGCCGTGCGCGGCGGCATCCTCGACGTCTGGCCCGCAACCGATACCCTGCCCCTGCGCGCGGAGTTCTCGGATCATCAAATCGAATCGCTGCGCCGCTTTGACCCCGCCTCCCAAACGTCGGTTGAACGGATCACCGGTGCCGAACTCGCCCCGTGCAGCCCGCCCGGCACCATCCTGCTCACCGACCTGCTGCCGCGCGGCACGGTGATCCTGCGACTCGATCACGACCGCATCCGCCACTACGCCGAGACCCGTGCGGCCGAGTTCCCCGGTCTGCTCCTGTGGGAGGATCTCGCCCAACGCCTCGCCGCGTGCGCCCCCGCCCTCGATCTGGTCTCAGGCGATCCGCCCCCGCCCGCAGTGCCCGCGCTGCCCTTCGCCATTGCCCCGATCGCCGGTGTCTCCGGTTTCGGTGACGACCCGGCCCACCCCGATCTCCTCGCGACCGCGCGGCAGCGGCTGATCGCGCCCCTCGCCGCCTTCACCCGTGCAGGCGGCTTCGCCGTCGTCTGCGCCGACACCCCGGGCGCTTGCGAGACCCTCGCCCATGAACTCCCGGCTGGCGGTGGGATCGCTCTCCTCCGCCTGCCGCTCTCCGGCGGCTTCACCCTCGCCGAGCCGCCCGCCTGCGCGCTGACCCTCCTCGCCCAGCCCGATCTCTATGCCGTCCGCAAGCACACTCCGATTCGTCCCAAAAGCGCCCCGGCCACCGGACAGCGCCTCGACACTATCGCCGACCTGCAGCCCGGCGACCGGGTCGTCCACCTCGACCACGGCATCGGCCGTTACATCGGAACGACCGAGATCGAAATCGACGGGCGGCGTTCCGAGGTGATCACCCTCGAATACGCTGACGAAACCAAGCTTCACGTTCCGGTTTCCCACGTTCACCTCCTCAGCCGCTATGTCGGCGTCGGCGGCCACGCCGCCACGCTTCACCGCCTCGGCGGTCAGCGTTGGATGCGCGAGAAGACCGACGCCGAACGGGCCATCGCCGATCTGGCCGCCTCGCTCCTCGACACTCAGGCCAAGCGGCAGTTCAGCCCCGGCCTGAGCTTCGACACCGCGCCGCCCTGGATGCACGCCTTTGAAGCCTCGTTTCCCTATCAGGAGACCGTGGACCAGGCGCGCGTCATCGCCGAGGTCAAGGCCGACATGGCCGCGCCGCGCCCGATGGACCGACTCGTCTGCGGAGACGCCGGCTACGGCAAGACCGAGGTGGCGATCCGAGCCGCCTTCATCGCCGTGATGAACCAGCGCCAGGTCGCCGTTCTGGTGCCAACCACCGTCCTTGCCGAGCAGCACTACGAGTCCTTCCGCGAACGAATGGCCGCCTACCCGCTGCGCATCGACGTCCTCTCGCGTTTCCGGAGCCCCGCCCACATCCGCCGCACCCTGGACGATCTGGCCGCCGGCCGGATTGACATCATCATCGGCACCCACGCGCTACTCCAACCCGGCGTCGCCTTCAAGAGCCTCGGGCTGCTCGTAATTGACGAAGAGCAGCGGTTCGGCGTTCGCCACAAAGAATACCTCAAGGCCGTGCGTCAGGTGGTGGACGTGCTGACCCTTTCGGCCACGCCCATCCCGCGGACGCTGTACCTCTCCATGACCGGCGCGCGCGACCTGTCGCTGCTGCAAACGCCCCCGCGCGAACGGCTGGCGATCGACACGCGGGTGGTGCGCGACTCCGACGCCGCCATCCGCTCCGCCATCCTCCAGGAACTGGCGCGCGACGGCCAGATTTTCTTCCTCCACAACCGCGTGATGACGCTCCCCCTCGTGCAGGCGCGCCTCGAGCGGCTCGTCCCCGAGGCCCGGATCGCGGTCGCCCACGGCCAGATGCCCGCGCGCGAGCTCGCCGCAGTCATGCGCCGTTTTGAGTCCGGAGAGACCGACCTGCTCCTCTGCACAACGATCGTCGAATCGGGGCTCGACATCCCACGCGCCAACACGATCATCATCCACCGCGCCGACCGCTTCGGCATCGCCGACCTCTACCAGCTCCGAGGCCGCGTCGGCCGCGCCTCGCGCAAGGGATACGCCTGGCTGCTCCTCCCCGAACATGGCAACATTGATGACGAAGCCCGCCAGCGCATCGGCGCGCTGCGCGCCCACAGCGGACTCGGCGCCGGCTTCTCGCTCGCGCTTCGCGATCTGGAGATTCGCGGCTCAGGCTCTATCCTTGGCGCCGCGCAATCGGGGCACATCGCCGCCATCGGCTTCGGCCTCTACTGCCAGCTCCTCAAGCGGACGGTGGCCCGACTCAGGGGCGAGGCGCCGCCCATGCTCGTGGAGGTTGACATCCAGCTCGACTTTATCGACCTCTCCCCCGGCACCGGCGACCCCGACCGAGCGGCGTGTCTCCCCTATGCGTACATTGAGGACGAAGCCCATCGGATCGCCTTTCACCGGCGCGTCGCCGAGGCCTCCACGGCCGCCGACATTCGAGCCCTGCGCGACGAGATGGCCGACCGGTTTGGGCGGCTGCCGCCACCTGCGGAGCGGCTGCTGCGGATCGCCGAACTGCGCATCGTCGCAGCGGGCCGCCGCATCGCCCGGATCGAGGTTCGCGACGGCAAGGTCGGTCTTTATCGCGCCCACAGCCGTCAGACCCTGCTGATTCAGAACCGTAGTCCCCGCCTCACCGCCGCCGGCGCCGACAAAAAGATCGCCCAGCTCATCACGTGGGTGGAGCGCGTGGGGGTATAGGTGTTAAGAGGTGCTTGCACTTGGCCCAATAAGTTGACTAATACTTGACTTATTTTGGGGCGAAAACGATGAGCTACGAACCTCAATTCACGATCACGCCGCTGCTGCTCGACCGGGTGGAGCGTATCGCCGCCCTGCGGCAGCGTATCGTGTCCGCGACCGTAGATGTCGCGTGGATACCCGCACTGCAGGCGGATACGCGCGTGCGGAACGCCCACTCCTCGACCGCCATCGAAGGGAACCCCCTGACCTTGGAGCAGGTCCGGGCGGTCGAAGAGGGGCGGGAGCTTCCGGCGGCGGCTGACCGGCCGCAGCGGGAGGTACTCAACTACTTTGCGGGACTGCGCTATGTGGAGAAGCATGCGGGTCTCAAGACCGTCCGTCACGAGGATCTCTTCGAACTGCACCGGATCGTGGCGGCGCGCGTGATGGATCAGGGCGAGGCCGGGCGTTACCGCACGATCCGCGTGCGGGTGGGGCCGCACGTGCCCCCGCCGCCGGAGGAGGTGTCCGGCCTGATGTTCGAGCTGCTGACGAGTTCTATTGGGAAGACCGGCCACGCTATTACCAGGCGCTGCAGGCCGTGCGCGAGGCCGGGGACGACCTCACCGCTTGGCTGGAGTACGCGGCGGAAGGGCTGGAACTCACGCTCGATCGCGTCTGCAGGCGCATCGACCGGATGTACGCCCGAATGAACCCCGCGATGTGCATGGGCCCTCCCTACTGCCGCCGCTTCTTCTTCTTCGGCTCGATCACCAGAAACCCCGCATGGCGAACGCGATCTTCCGTAACGATCTCGACGCTCTCTTCGGTTCCAGACTCGTCCAAAATACGCGACACGCGAATGGGCTCGGCCGGCACGGGTGACACAGCGGTTGCAGGCATCGCGACGGCTTCCGGCTCCGCGATCTCGCGCCGTCCCGCGACGGGACGGATCAGCTCCCACAGTTGCGTCTTCAGCGTATCCAGCCCCCGCCCGTCAACGGTCGAGATTTGGAGAATGCGGCCACGCACCTTCTTGCGGAAAACCGCAAGATTGGCCTTCGCCTCTGGCACATCCATCTTGTTGGCGACCAGCAGCGTCGGCCGATCCAGTAGCGCCGCATCATACGCCTTGAGCTCGGCACGGAGGGTCCGATAATCCTGCCACGGTTCGCGTCCGTCGGTGCCAGCCATGTCAATCACCATCAACAGAATGCGGGAACGCGACACATGGCGGAGAAAATCAAGTCCAAGCCCAACCCCCTCGCTCGCATCCTTGATGATGCCGGGAATGTCCGCCACGCGGATCTGGCTGTAATCGGGATACGCCACGGTGCCGATGATCGGGTGGAGGGTCGTGAACGGATAGGCGGCGATCTTGGGATGCGCATCGCTGATGGAAGCCAGCAACGACGACTTGCCTGCGCTCGGGAATCCCAGCAAACCAACGTCCGCCACGGTTTTGAGTTCAAGTTGCAGATCCCGTTCGTCGGGATCCTCACCCGGTGTGTGTTCTGTGGGGGCCTGGTGGGTGGAGGTCTTGAAGTGAATGTTCCCGAGCCCGCCCTTGCCGCCCCGTGCCAAACACTCCCGCTGCCCATGCCGGATGATGTCCGCCAGCAACTCGCCCGTCCGGGCATCAAAAATCGACGTGCCACACGGCACCTTCACATCGCGGTCGGCGCCGTCCTTGCCGTGCATCTGCTTCTTCCGACCCGCGCCACCGTCTTCGGCCACCACCAGTGGCTCGAAATAGAGGCGAACCAGCGAGTCGGTGTCGTGATCGCCGACAAAAAAAATGTGGCCCCCGCGGCCGCCATCGCCGCCGTCAGGGCCACCATTATCGACGTATTTTTCGCGGAGAAAGCTTGAGCTTCCGTCGCCACCTTTTCCGGAACGCACATGCACCGTCACACGGTCTATAAAGCGACGTGACTTCACGGTGCCCCCACCTTTACGCGCGTCTTATGCGTCAGCAGCCGGAGCCGCAATCACGGTGAGGACACGCCCGTCCTTGGTAAACTTGACCGCGCCGTCAACCAATGAAAACAGCGTGAAATCGCGTCCCATCCCGACATTCTTGCCCGGGTGGCACTTGGTGCCGCATTGCCGGATCAGAATCGCGCCCGCGCGAACCACCTGTCCGTCATATCGCTTCACGCCCCTGCGTCTGCCCGCGCTGTCGCGGCCGTTTCGTGCGGAACTGGATACTGCCATTGGATACTCTCCCTGCTGCTGCGCAGCGCGTTAGGCGATCGATTCGACCTTGACCACGGTTAGCTCCTGACGGTGCCCAACCCGGCGCTCATACCCCTTACGGCGGCGTTTCTTGAAATTGATCAGTTTCGGTCCGCGCTTGTGCTCGACCACCGAAAATACGACCTTGGCTCCCGGCACAGTCGGCGCGCCGATCATCAGGGCATTGCCGTCGGAAACGGCCAAAACGGCGCCTGCATCAACGCGCTGGCCCGCCTCAACGTCCAGATGCTCGATTTCCAACGTATCCCCAGCGGCTACGCGATACTGCTTGCCACCGGTTTCAACAATTGCATACGCTTCCATGTCTGCCTCATTAACCCTTGTGAACGACGACTCATTTTGGCTCGGAGCGAGCCCAATCAGCTTTGAATTTGAGATTTAACCAAAAAAACGCCGTGCTGTCAATACGGCCTTTTTTGTTTGTTGCTTCCGGGGATTGACGCGCGGAGGTCTCCGGCGTATAGTGCCACCCTCTGACGGGCACGGTGCGCGTTGCCTGCATGGTCCAACAGCCATGACACACAACATTCAACGTATCCAGAATGCCGCCGCAGTCGCCTCCGGGGCGGCGGCTGATGCGCTTCAAAAGCGGCTGACGCGACAGATGCTGCGGGAACGGGGCGCCGATGGGGTCTGGGAGGGCCATCTCTCCTCCAGCGCCTTGGCGACGGCGGTCGCCGCCTTTGCGCTGCATCAGGTCGATCCGCAGGGGCATCGTCCGCTGATCGGGCAAGCGCTGCGCTGGATCGTCGCCCATGCGAACGCCGACGGCGGCTGGGGCGACACGCCCCAAAGCCGCAGCAACCCCAGCACCACCCTGCTGTGCCGCGCCGCGCTCACAGCGGCCGATCCCGCCGATGCCGACTGTCGCGCGGCGCGCACGGCGGCCGACGCCTGGATCGCGCGACGGGCAGGATCGCTGGCGGCCGAGGCCATCGCCGCTCTGGCGCTCACGCGCTACGGCCGGGATCGGACGTTTTCAACGCCCATCCTCGTCATGTGCGCCCGGGCCGGGCTGCTGGGCCCCGCCGTCAGCGCGTGGCGCCACGTTCCGCCGCTGCCGTTCGAGCTGGTCGCTATTCCCGCCCGTTGGTATCGCTTCGTCGGATTGCCAACCGTCAGCTATGCCCTGCCCGCGCTGATTGCCATGGGGGTCGCTCACCACCGCAACCGGCGCTCTCGCCTGCCGGGGCTGGCACCGCTGCGCGATGCCCTCGCGCCGCTGGCCCTACGCCGGCTCGCACGCATCCAACCGGCGTCGGGTGGATTTCTCGAAGCCGCCCCGCTGACCGGCTTCGTAGCCCTGTCTCTCTGCGCTGCGGGCGAATCGGATCATCCGGTGGTCGGTCGCGCCGTCGGCTTTCTCACCGCAACGGTTCGCGCCGACGGAAGCTGGCCCGTTGACACCAACCTGAAAACGTGGGTCACCACGCAAGCGGTGGAGGCGCTGACCGGGCTGCCGCAAGCAGACGTTGCGCGCCTCTCGCAGACGGGTGTCTTCGCCCCGGTCCGGGATTGGCTCTTGCGCACCCAGCACCGCGCGCCGCACCCCTACACCGGCGCCGCGCCCGGCGGCTGGGCGTGGACCGACCTGTCCGGCGGCGTTCCCGATGCCGACGACACGGCTGGCGCGCTGATCGCCATGAGCCAACTGGCCGATTCGCCCGACCCGGCCGTATCGCGCGCGGCTGAAGACGGCTTGCGCTGGCTGCTCGATCTGCAAAATCGCGACGGCGGCCTGCCGACCTTCTGTCGCGGCTGGGGACGATTGCCGTTTGACCGAAGCTGCCCCGACCTCACCGCGCACGCGGTGGCCGCTATGCAGATGTGGCTTGATGCGTCGCCCCCGAAACTCCGCGCGCGCCTGCGCACCGGCATGCGGCGAGCGCTCCGCTATCTCGGGCGGACGCAAAACCGGGACGGCAGTTGGACGCCCCTCTGGTTCGGCAACGAACACGCGGCCCACGCGGAAAATCGAACCTACGGCACCGCCAGGGTCCTCCTGGCGTTGAGACGGCTGGATGCCCCCGCTGACGCCGCCCGGCTAACCGTGATGCGTGAGGCAGCGGCCCGCTGGCTGCAAGCCAACCAGAACGACGATGGCGGCTGGGGCGGCGTCAAGGACACGCCGTCGAGCATCGAGGAGTCCGCCCTGGCGACCCGCGCGCTGGCCGTCTTCCAGGCCGCGCCAGATGCCACGATCCACAGGGGGATCGCGTGGCTGCAACAGAACATCCCGGAGTCGGAGGACTGGGCACCCGCGCCGATCGGCCTGTATTTTGCCAGCCTGTGGTATTGGGAACGCCT
>VGWG01000062.1 GCA_016873675.1 Lentisphaerota bacterium
CGCCTCGACGCGCGCCGTTTTTCTCTGTGTTTCTTCGGGTGTCATAAGTGTCCTCCATTAGAGGACACGTATTTAACCAAAAAAAAACACCCCCTGCAACAGGAAAATCAATATTTCGCTCAAAACCTGCCTCTTCCACTTCAACTAAAAAAAATCACACCCGATGACGGGTTCTTGACACCTCCCCCTTTTTATGGCATCCTGCGCCCCATGACACTATGCGCTGTGAGATGACCGTGCTGCTTCAGACGGTCTCTGGCTTTTCTTTCTTTGTGTGGCGTGGGGCCATCTGGAACGCGCTTCGTTATTACGTTGCCAGCCGCAGCGTGGAGACGCTCTCAGATGGATCAGGTAAACGGCGAACGCGACATTGTCATCCGCGCGGTGAATGTGAAGCGGCATTATGGTCAGGGCGAAAGCATGACCCGGGCGCTCGATGGTGTCACGCTCAATGTGTACCGCAGGGAGTACTTGTCCATCATGGGGCCGTCGGGGTCCGGGAAATCCACGCTGTTCAACATGATCGGCGGCATCGACAAACCCACCGAGGGTATGGTCTTTATCGACGAGATCGACGTTGCCCGGCTCGATGCCTTCGAACTGGCATGGATGCGCTGCAACAAGATCGGCTACATCTTTCAGTCCTATAATATCCTTCCGACCCTGACGGCGCTGGAAAACATTACGCTCCCGATGCGCTTTGCGGGGTTGGCGCCGGATGAAGCGCGGGAAAAGGGCGCCGAGATTCTCCGTGCCGTGGGTCTCGGCGACCGCATTTTTCACAGGCCTTACGAACTGTCCGGCGGGCAGCAGCAGCGCGTGGCGGTGGCGCGCGCCATGGCGAACGATCCGGTGATCATCCTGGCGGACGAACCGACCGCCAACCTCGATGTGGATACGGGAGAAGAGATCATCGAGCTGCTCCGCGAGCTGAAAGCCACCCGCGGCCTGACGGTGATTTCGGCCACGCACGATATGAAAATGCTGGATGTGTCGGACCGGATACTCTGGATCCGTGACGGCAAGGTTCAGCGGGTTGAATCGCGCAAGAACCTCGACATTCAAGTCGGCGGCGTGGCGCGCGGACACCAGCGAAAGGATCTGGCGATACCGTGACGACCGAAACCGACATTCCGAGACAGCCGGCGCTGGCGTGGGGGATCATCTTTCACGTCAGCCTGGCCGGCATGCGGCGTCGGATGATGCGTTCGTTGGTGACGGTGAGTTGTGTCGTTCTGGCCCTTGCGTTTCTGTCGTACATGCTGGTCCTGGCGGATATTACGCAGGCTCTGGTGGAGCTGAACGACAATCTTCTCAACGTTTTGCTTCAGAATCGCGGGGTGGATATCTTTGCGGCAAGCCAGATGGGGCCGATGACTATCCTGCTGATCAGCCTGGCCCTGCTGACGTGCACGGTCGGGATCGTGAATTCCATGCTGATGTCGGTGACTGAGCGGGTCCGGGAGATCGGCACGCTCAAATGTCTCGGGGCGCGGGATGCGTTTGTCGTGCAGACCTACCTCGTGGAATCGTCGTTGCAGGGATTCTGTGGCGCCGTGCTGGGCGTCGTGCTGGGTTGTATCGTCGCGATGGCGGTGTCTGCGTGGACCTATCCCGGATTTTTGCTCCGGTGTTTTCCGGCCAGAGCTGTGGCGGTGTCCATTATGATTTCGCTGGTCTGCGGATTTTGCATTGCGGTGGTTGCGTCCATCTGGCCCGCGTGGGCGGCGGCTCGTAAACGTCCGGTCGAAGCCTTGCGGGTGGAGGAGTAATGGGCGACACACTGATAGCCATTCGGGGCGTCACAAAGACTTATCCGCGCGGCGACCAGGTGGTGCACGCGCTGCGCGGGGTGAACCTGGACATCGAGACGGGGCAGTACATCTCCATCATGGGACCGTCTGGATCGGGAAAATCAACCCTGTTTAACATGATCGGCGGGCTGGACATGCCCACAGAGGGCGAGGTGCGCGTGGACGGTTGCCGGCTCGCGGCCCTGGATTCCGATCAGTTGGCCTGGTTTCGCTGCCACAAGATCGGGTTCATTTTCCAGTCATTCAACCTCGTGAACACCATGACGGCGCAGGAGAACGTGGCCATCGCACGGACCTTTGCCGGCGTGTCGTATGCCGAGGCGATGGCCGACGCCGCCCAGGTGCTCACACGCGTCGGACTGGAGCATCGCCTGACCCACCTGCCGTCTCAGGTATCCGGCGGCCAGCAGCAGCGGATTGCCATTGCCCGCGCGCTGGTGAACCGGCCGATGATCATCCTCGCGGACGAGCCCACGGGGAATCTCGACCTGAAAACAGGGCAGGACATTATTGATTTGTTATACGAGATGAAGACCGTGTTCGGCATCACGGTTGTGACGGCCACGCACGACATGAAGATGATATCCGCCTCCGACCGGCTCGTAAAGCTGCGCAGCGGGGCGGTTGAGGAAATGATGACGCGCGCGGAAATGAACGTATCGATCGGGACCATCGACGGGGAATCGGTGGCGTAGTGCGCGACGGAAAGGAGACGCTGTACCATGTCGCTTTTCTGGAAACGGGAACGGCCCAACGTCGACCGGCGGCAGGCGCTGGCCAGCGTTCCGGCGTTGAACGAGCACGTCTGCGTGGAGACGTTGCCGGACGGACGCATGTTCCTTCGTGCCCGGTTGCAGCGGGGCGGGGGCGGGTTTCTGGACCGGTTTCGCCCGCGCGTGGACGAGCGCCGGTACGAGCTGGATGCGTTCGGGGCCGCCGTGGTTCGGCGCATTGACCGGAAGTGCCGGGTGCTCGACATCATCGAAGGATTTCATCAGGAGTTTCGCATGAGCCGGCGCGAGTCGGAGATGGGGGTCGTGGCGTTCCTCAAGATACTGATGCAACGGAGACTGATCACGGTCAGGATAAGCGAATGAATTTCTGGAACCACGCACACTGGGCGGGGGACTCACAGCGGCAGAGCAGCCGGCGGATCGTCCTGTCGGTTGCGGTGCTGCTGGCGGCGGCCGCGCAGCCTGCAGCCGGGTTGGACGATCCGAAGGCGCCTGCGCTCGCGGCGTTGATTCGATCGGTTGAGTCACGCGCTCCGGGCATGCCGGGGAACCTCCTAATCGAGGCGGCTGTCGCGGACCGTTTTGCCAGCGCGGGGCACACGCACGGCGCGATTCGCTTCCAGGCACCCGTCTTCGTGCCGGGGGCGATGTCGGTTCGGCTTCCGGATGGGATCGAGCACCGCCTGTTCCCGATGCATCCCACGCTGATGCGGCCTGGGAATTTTGATGAAACCGCGTTCGATGCCCCCCTCGTCTACCTCGGAAAAGGGACGCGCGCCGACCTCTCCCGTGTCACGGGCGTGAATCTGACCGGGGCCATCGCGGTGATGGAATTCGATGGCGGCGATGCGTGGCAGGGGCTGCTTCGCTTTGGCCTGCGGGGCTTCATCTTCCTGGCCGCCGACACTTACCGGCCTATCGACGCCTACGGGAAGGTGTACCACTCCGAGGTATCGGTTCCGCGCTTCTTTGCCGCCGAGCCTGCGGCTGCAGCGCTCCGAAAGGCCTGTCAAGGCGCGGTCGAGCCGCCCACGGTCGAGGTCCGGGCCGAACCGTCCGGTTGGCGAACGGAAACGTTGAGGAACCCGTGGGTCCTGATTCCCGGGAGCGACGACGAGTTGAGCCGGGATGTGGTCGTTGTGACCGCACCCATAGACGCGAACGCGATCGTGCCCGGCCTGGCGGCCGACGTTGCCGCAGGCGTGAACCTGGAACTGCTCGACACCCTGTTCGCCAACCTGACCGAGACGCCGCCAAAACGGTCGGTGCTCTTGGTGGCGGTTAACGCCCATACCCAGTACTACCTGGGCGAACGCATGCTGGCTTGGCACCTCCTGAAGCCGGCCGGCGACGTGGCGCAGATTCGCGATGCGCTGTCCCGGACCCTGCGGGAAGATCGCCTCCTCTCGGAAAGCTATGCCGGGCTCCGCTTCGAGCCGACGGACCTGACCCTGGAAGAGGCCAATGCCGCCGTGGACATCCTCTGGGAGATGCCTCCGAATGACCCGAGTGTCGCCGTCTCGGAAGCGGTTCCGCTCGACGCGGCGGCCGCGCGCGCCGCACTGGACCGGACCCTGCAGGGAGCGCGTGAAGCACAGGCGAGTTTCCGCGCCCGCATGACCACAGACAAGGCCGTGGTGGCCGGGTTGGCGGCCGAGATCGCGTATCTCGACGCCATGCGCGACTGGGACAATGAACGGATCCTCGGACTGCTGACCCGCGCCCTCCCGGTCTTCCACGACGAGCAGATTCTGGAGTCCTGGCGCGCGAAGCTCGACACCTCCACCGGTGTGCGGATCGCGATCAAGGTCAGGCTTCAGGACAAGGTCAAACGCGAACTCAATCGGGTGAAGGTGGACATTATGGAGTTGTCGCGCGCGGCCGAGAAGGCCGGAATAGACCGCGCGGGATTCGATGCGTCCATGGCGCAACGGCGCGAAGAGCGAGAACACCTGAAACGTGTTCTGACGCTTTTCAACAAAGTCGACGTGGGCATCGGAAGCAGCCGGACCCGGTATCGGCACATCGCAACGCAGCCCCGTCAGCGCGAGCTACTGGCCACCTTCCGAGATGAACTTCTCGTTCTGATGCGCCGGGACGCAACCGAACGCGCACGGATGCTCGATCTGGATACGGGCAACGACACGCTTCGCACGGCGATGGATACGCGGCGGCCGGTTCTGATTCTGTCGTTGGGATTGGAAGGCCCGGCGGGGCCTGCGGGACTGTGTTCGCTCAGCTCCGTTGCGGCGCCGGACTGGCTGCGGGGGTTGGGAACACTGGCGGCTGATGTCGCGGCCGCACACCCGGCGCCGGCCGGGGCCGCATCGCCCTTTGTGGATGCGCTGTCGGGGACCGGCGGTCTCCTGCAGAATCATTTTTTTCCGGAATCCAGCGTTTCACCCGCCGTCGTATTTCACGTGGCGGGACGGATACCGGCCGTGGTGCTGAAACGCGTCTTTCGCCAGCCGGTGCAGGCGTTTATTCCCCAGCAGGGTTCCGCCGAGACGCCGGACGACGCAACAGCGGGAGCCGCAGACTGGTTCAGCGGCTTTCTGGGAGCCCTTATCAATCACCCCGCGCTCACCAAGCCAGAGGTCTGTCCGCCGTATCAGGGAAAGTGGAGACCCTTCTGGAGCTGCGTGGTTCGAACGTATGAAATGGATGCGTTCTCATCGAAACCGACGCCCAGCCTGCCGGTCCCCGAGGCGCTGGTCATAGCCTATCCAGAGCTGGCGAGCGGCGCGATTGTGGACGGCGACGTGACCGGCGCGGCCATGACACGCACGGATGCATCGGGACAAGCCATCCTGTACGGGTTATCGGACGCCAAGTTGCTACCCATCGCGTATCAGCTTGCCGAGGACAATCGGACCGTGCTTTCGACCATTGATGCGGGCCAGATCCAAGAATCCAAGCAAATGAGCAGCCAGCTCTTCCAGGGGTTGAGCCGAACATTGCCGATGTTTTCATGCCGGGAGTATGTGCTTTATGATCGCTGGGATCCTTCGCTCGTCGGCAGCGCGCCCATCACCGTTCAGGCCGTCTGGCCGATCAGCGCGGCATCGGGAGCCAACCCGCGCAAGTATGGAACGCACGGCTTGGCCAGTCTGTCGCCTGCGGGTTCCCATGTTTCCTATGGTCCTGCGGGAATCTACTTGGAACGCAAGCGCGAGAAGTTCGTGCAGGATGCCCTGGTGCTGCTGACCAGCCACAGGCGCTTCGCCGTGAACCCGACGGCGGCAGATCCGAATGGCGAGGGTTATGCCGACGGCGACGCGCTGGGACCCGATTTCTTTGCGCGGGTGGCGGCGGATATGGACGCCGTATCCCGGTACCGACTGGGTCTTATGAAGGGTGTGATCAATGAACTCGTGATGGAGTTTGTCGATGCTGGCAGCGGGCACCTCGACGACATGACGAATGCGGCGGCGGTGTTCGACCACAATCGCCAGGTGCGCGCGACCGCATTGGCTCTCGGCAACGAAGTGAAAGCCTATGAACAGATCCGGGGCATGAACGCGGACATGCTGAAGGCTGTCATCGTGTACATGGCGCTCATGCTGCCGTTTTGCTATTTTCTCCAGCGCCTCCTCTTCACATTCAAACGGACCGAGCACGAAATTCTCGCATTTCTGTTCCTCTTCCTCATGACCTATGTGGGCTTCCGATTCATTCACCCGGCTTTCTCAATCGCGCTCAGCGCTGAAGCGATCTTCATCGCTTTCCTGCTGGGGGCCATCGGGTGTTTTGTAACGTGGATACTCCATGCCCGTTTTTCGGAGGAGATGGATCTGCTGTTCCGGGGCACGACGGGTCTCGGCGGCCGGGGGGCGGGCTCGGGGTTCGTGGGGCAGACGGCAATGCTGATCGGTGTGAACAACATGAAGCGGCGTCGCGTCCGGACCACGTTGACGACCGCGACGGTGGTGCTCGTGGTGTTCACCATGCTCGCATTTTCGAGTGTGTCACACAAGGTCAAGCCCACGCTGATCCACAGCAGTGACACAGCACCGTACACCGGCTTGTTCTACACGTGGCCCGGTTTGCTGGGCATGGACGAGGCCACGGTGCGCGCCATCGAGGCGCTATACGGCGACGCTGCCGAGTTGCTGGTGCGCCGCGTGCTGTTCGCCCCGACAACCTGGCGGATCGCGTCGGCCGATGAGCCAGGCCGGTTCGCTCACGTCGATACGGCCCTGAGCCTGGCGGTCGCGGAACCGCGATTCGTCGGGGCCATGCCGGTCCTGCACGGTCGTCCCTTCTCCTCGGACAGCGCCATGGAAATTGCGGTGCCGGCGACGCTGGCCGAAGCGCTGAACCTGCACGCTGGCGACATTGGAACCGCGCGCCTGCGCCTGTTGGGTTATGACCTCACCCTGACCAGTATTCTTGACGATGATCGGTGCCGCCGCATGCGGGATTTAGACCCGGATACCGTGCTGTTGCCACGGCGTGAATCCCCGACTGCCGCCGCCAATGCTGCATCCCTCGCTGGAATGGAGGGGGGTGATGCCCAGGACCTGTCCAAGGTTGTGTACGTGCCACCGGAGCTAGCGAAGGCCCTGGGCGCAAAGCCTTTCTCGGTGTCGGTCCGCCTCGGCGGAGAAGACGCAGACCTCGGCCCCGGTGAGTTGTGGCAGGCCGCCGACATGTTTCTTCGGATGGCCACGCCGCGGTTCTTTCTCGGCAGCGTGCAGGGGTTCCAGGTGGGGGAGCAGGCGAAACGCACAACAGACGCCGGCGTCTATTTTGTCAGCGGTTCCTACAGGACCTCCATCGGCGGTCTCTCCAAGCTCGTGATTCCGCTGCTCATCGCCGGCTTGATCCTTTTCAACACCATGCTCGGCACGGTATACGAACGCAAAGGGGAAATCGCCATCTATAATGCCATCGGCCTCAACCCGCACCATATCTTCATCTTCTTCCTGGCCGAAGCGCTGGTCTATGGCGTAATCGGAGCCATCGGCGGGTATCTGGTCGGTCAGGTGCTGACGCTGGCGGCGCAGTCCATGGACCTCGTAAAAGGGTTGAATGTCAACTTTTCATCGCTGATGGTCGTCTGGGCCATTCTTTTCACCGTGGGGCTCGTTGTCGCCTCAACCCTGTATCCCGCGTTCGTCGCCACGCGTACGGCGGTGCCCTCGGGTGTGCGTCGCTGGTCCCTGCCCTCGCATGACGGCGAGAAGATGAGCGTGACCCTGCCGTTTATTTACCAGCCGGGTCTGGTTCCGGGGGTGTTGGCCTACCTCGACGAAGTATTATCCGCGTCTTCGGATGCGTCTCTGGGCGACCTGATCGTGACACCCCGCAGCCGGAGTCGTTCGGGCGGAAACGGACATCCGGAGTTCCAGATCGAATACGGGATGGCGCTCGCTCCGTTCGATCTTGGCGTGACACAGGGAACAGGGTTCCATGCCCACTTTGATTCGAACGTCGACAGCTACGTTCTGGACCTTCAGATCCGGCGCGAATCCGGGCAGGATGCCAGCTGGGCGACGCTCAACCATCCGTTCCTGGAACGGATCCGAGGTCTGCTGTTGCGGTGGCGGAATCTGGATCCCCTGCGGCGCGAGCAGTATGTGAGACAGGGCGAATCTCTATTTAAGGGTTGATACATGTCGTTCGAAAATGACAAGGAACTGAACGAGTATCGCCGGATCATGGACGTTCCGCCGGCGACAGAATTCGCCGACGGGTTCGACTGGAAAACCGTGGCTGGCGCCCTGTTTCTCGGCCTGATCGTGAACCCGGCGACCGATTATCTTGCGCTCGTGATCGGGGGCGACGCCAATATCGGCGGTGCCATGAAATGGGTCCTGATTATTCTCTTCGCGGAAATCGCCAAACGATCCTTTTCCTCGCTTCGAACACAGGAACTCTACACCCTGCATTACATGGCCGGCGCTGCTCTGGCGGATCCATTCTCCGGTTACCTGTGGACCCAGTTCGCGGCCCAGTCCGAATACATCCAGGGCCTCGGTCTCGCTTCCGAGCTACCGAAGTGGGCATTCCCTGCGGCTGCGGACATTCAGGCTGCAGGCCGCACGTTGTTCACCCGGGCTTGGCTTCCCATTATCGCGCTTACGATCTTCGGAGTGGTGGTGGGCCGGGTGGACAATTACGGACTGGGATATGTGCTGTACCGGATTACCAACGACGTGGAAAAACTGCCGTTCCCGTTCGCTCCGGTAAGCGCGGCGGGAATCGTGGCGCTGTCCACGGATCGCGGACAGGAAACCCCGTGGCGGTGGCGGTGCTTCGCCATCGGGGGGATGATCGGCATGGTGTGGGGTCTCGTGTACTTGTGCGTGCCTCTGATCACGCAGGCGATCTTGCCGAAACGCGTGGAACTGATTCCCTTGATATTCATCGATTTCACCCCGCAGATCGGACGGTTGCTTCCTGCGGTTCCAATCAATCTCGTGATCAATCTCGGCGCATTTCTCGCGGGCATGGTCGTGCCGTTCTGGGGGGTCATGGGCGGGCTTGCCGGACTCGTGTTCACGTGGATCGCGAACCCCATTCTCCAGAAAATTGGCATTCTGTCCAGTTGGACTCCGGACATGGGCTTTGTGGACACAACCTTTGTGAATAATATTGATTTCTACCTGTCGTTCGGCATCGGCCTCACCTTCGCCGTCACCTTGAGCCAGATCGTGATGTTCCTCACAACGACCCTCCGAAACGTGATCAAGCCCAAGACAAAAGAACTGACGCACAGCCCGGGTTTCCTGGCGAGCATGCGCAGCGGATGGAAAATACTGGTGACCAACAACCGTGCCCGCGGCGATCTCTCGATATTCGTCGCGCTTGCGATTTACTTCGGCGCCACCTTCACCTGGATTGGGCTGGGCGTCATCCTGATTGGGAGCGCCTATCCGTGGATGATCATGATCTTCTATGCCGTCGTCTATACCCCGATGATCTCGTACGCGACGGCCAAGCTCGAAGGCATCTGCGGCCAGGCCGTCAATATCCCCTACCTGCGGGAACTCACGATTCTGCTCACGGGGTATAAGGGCGTGGACATCTGGTTTGCCCCCATGCCGATCCGGAATATGGGGACTGAAACCGTCGGCTTTCGCGTGCTGGAACTCACCGGCACCAAGATTATCAGCCAGATCAAGACGCTGGTGCTGACGCTTCCCATCATTCTCGTGGCCTCGTTCCTGACCTCCGAGATCTTGTGGCGCATGGCACCCATCCCGTCTTCAGCCTACCCGTACACGCAGATGATGTGGGAACTCGGGCTCCGAAACTGGGCCGTCATGATCACGGCAACGATGGAAGGGGGATCGCAGTTTCTCGAGGCGCTGCATCTGAACTACGCCCTGTGGGGACTGGTGTCGGGCTCAGCGCTATTCGCCGTGCTGTCGGCCATGGGTCTGCCGATCATGCTGGTGTTTGGCGCGGTGTGGGGACTTGCCCAGAGCAGCCCGGGCGCGATGTTCTGCACCATGGCGGGCGCCTTCGTCGGCCGGTTCTATTTCCGAAAGCGCCACAAGGATATGTGGCTGAAATACATGACCGCCGTCATGGCCGGGTTCGGATGCGGCATCGGTCTGACCTCGATGATCGCCATGTCGTTCAATGTTATCGTTAAAATGCTGAGTCCAACACTATGGTGACGTCACGATGAAACCGGATCGCATAGGATTCAGGGCCTTCTTTCTTGGAACGCTTTTCGCGGCGGCATTCGCGTGGTATGCCGTACGGGCCGAGAACTTTCCCCCGCGGACCATCCTGACGGCCACGCAGATTCCGGTGCTCCCGTATCTCCTGCTCATCTTCCTCGTGGCCATTGTGAACCCGCTTCTCCGGTTCGTAAAGGTCTCCCGCGGATTGGCGAAATCCGAGATCATGCTGATCTTTGTCATGGGCATGGTGTCTGCGGGTCTGGCGTCGTTCGGCTTGGCGTCGCAAGTGGTGCCGCTTGTCGCCGGTCTTTTCAACCGGGACTGGAACACGCGCCAGGCACGGTGGGATCTCTATATTGAACCGTACGTGAACGAATCTTTCTTTATCTCAGAGCCGGGCATTCGCAGCGCGGCCGAGGTGTCGCGCGACGCGGAGTTCGCGTGGCGACGCGCCGTGGACCAACTGCGCGCGGCCGAGGCGCTGGAACAGGCGCGCGCCGAACTCGCCTCGGTTGCCGCCGCAGTGGACCGCGAGCCGACCTCGCGCGGTCTGCAACATCGCAAGGCTCTCGCCGAAACCGTTATGCGCGAACTGGAAACCCGTTGGGAAAAGGCTTCTGAAGGTGTTCTTCCCGACACGGTGATTGCCTCGTATCCGGGAAAGATCGAGGGGTTGAAGGTTATCATGGATGAACGTCGCGAATCGCTGCGCGTGCTCGAGGAGCGTGCGTTCGCCAAGACCGATGCGTTTCGACGCGGGTTGCCGGCCGACATGCGCGCCATCCCCGGTTTGTTTGCTCAAGAAAACGAAGTGTTCGAGGTCTATCTCGCCCGGCTGAGCCTCATGCGACGAGGCATGTCCGCCCTGCGCGAGCTCCGCAAGATAGAGGAATCATTGCCGGCCCAGGGCGACGGCGCGCCGCCGGCGACCGCTGCAGAATCCCTCCGCAAGGCCGTCGCCACGCTGCAACCGGAAGACCGGACGACGGAATTACAGGCCCGTCGCCACGCGCTGCAGGAGGATCGGCGCGTCGCAGAATCGAGACTGGGCGAAGCCCGCCGGCTCCGCGACAAGCTCGCAGCCGAGCGTCGCGACGCGGATGCGTCGGAGTTCCACAGGATCGACACCGTCCTCGAATCCGGAAAAAAGACAATCCAGGACATGGAGCAGGATATCCAGCGGCTCGATGATGATCTGAGCCACCGGGTGACCCCGCGTATGGCTCTGGCAGCATCGGCCCTGAATGTCGTCACACAGCTTCAGGCTTTGGCCGTGTCGCTGGCCTGGTCCGGAACGACCGCCCCGGCCAACGCCGATGCGTTCCGGGTTTCACTCCACACGGTGATGGACCAGTTTGCCCCCCTGGGCATCTCCTGGCGCCAGTTTTTTCTGGGCGACGTCCCGTGGGGGCTCTGGGTCACTCCACTCCTGTTGTGGAGCGGCGTCGTCTTGGTCACCTACCTCATGCTGATGACGCTGAACGTCCTGATCTTCCGGCAGTGGGCGCACCATGAACGGTTGATCTACCCGCTGGCCGAACTCCCGTTGCTGCTCGGCGGCTTCGACACCGAGGGCTCGGATCTGGGAAATAACGCTGTCCCGCCTTTATACCGCTCATCCATGTTCTGGCTGGGAGTCGCGGTGTCGGTCGGTGTGCTGGGATGGAATCTGCTTGCCGCCAAGTCCATCATTCCGGGTGTGAAGCAGATTCCTCTGGTCTTCCCATGGGATGACTACGTTAAAGGAAGCATGTTCAGCGGCCTTTCGCCAAATACGCAACACCAGATATTCTTTACCTTGATCGGCATCGCTTTCCTGATTCCCGCGCGGATTTCCTATTCCATGTGGTCGTTCCATGTCATCTATATGCTGCTTGCGCTCGCGCTGATCGGGTTGGGGCACGGCGTCAACCTGCGTTCATTTCCTCATGACATGAAGATGGTCTTCAATTTTCGCAACGCCATGGGCGGAGGCGCGATGGTGGCGTTTTCATCCGTGATCCTCTGGAAGTGTCGAAAATACCTGGTGTGCGCGTTTCGGCCGGATGCGCTGGGGTCCATGGACGCCGCGGAACGCGCCGAATTGCGCGTATCCTCGTTCGTCTTCCTCGGCAGTTCTCTTGCGCTGATCCTGCTGCTGACGTTCGGTCTTGGATCCAACCTGTTCTTCTCGATTTTCTGCTGGCTGTTTATGCTGCTGGTGACGATCGGCATGGTCCGGGCTATCGCTGAAGGCGGACTCTTCTGCTTTCAATGCTGGTTCAATCCCTTCCATGTCATCCGCAGCGTATTCGGAATGAACCGGGCCTGGACATCCGCGTCGGTTCTGGCGCCGCTGGCGGTGTTCTACTATGTCATTCTCTGGGACATCAAGACCTACATTGCTCCGGCCATGGCAAACGCGCTGAAAATCAGGGATCGGCTCGGCATCGGGCGGCTGAAGTTCCATGCGGCGGTATTTACGGGCATTGCGGTGGCATCCGGTGTCGCCATTGCCACGCATATCATCTTTGCCTACCACAAGGGTGGCGATGCCATGCACGCCTGGTTCTACAAGGCCGCGTTAAATGACTACCTGTTCGGATGGATCAAAACGATGGCGATTTCGAACCCCGTCGACACGGCCGGCGGGCGCTACTGGTTCTTGGCGGGCATCCTTGTGATGGCCTTTCTGATCTTCTTCCGCCGGAAATGTTTCTGGCTGCCCCATCCGCTGGGCATGATCGTGTGGGTGAACCCAGTCATGTGGTGTTTCTGGTTTTCATTTTTTCTCGGATGGGCCTTTAAAACCCTCGTCAGCCGGTACGGGAACCGTGATACCTACTACTTCTTCAGGGCTTTCTTCATCGGCCTCATTGTCGGTGAACTTGTCATGTGCCTTTTTGGGGTCGACCTCAACCGTAACTGGGGCTGATGAAAACACGCCGTCTGGCTTGGAATGGGATCAGTTTTCGGGTTCCGGAGAACTGGGAAATCGCCCGCTATCGCGATCGACGCGGCGGGGGCTGGCGTATCGAGGTTGAGGACGAGTACTCGGTCCGGATGGTCGTCGAATGGATCCAGGTCCGCCGTTCCGCAAAAGGGGAGCGGTTCTCCCAAGAGACCTTGCGATTGAACCGCAACCTGGCCGCCCGCGCACACATGACCCACACCCTAACAGGCCTGATGAATGGATGGAAAGCAACGCGTTACGAATTCAGGGAAACCATCCCCACCCATCGCACGGATCGCAAGCTGACCGTTGTCGCCCACAGCGAGGTGGTAGCCGTTCTCGTTCCGCCGCCGGGAAACGTCGTCGCGTGCCTCACGTTCAGTTTCCTACCCGCCGATTCGGAAGATCCCGACGCGATTACACGCGCCGTCACCGAAACGTTCACAGCACATGAAGGAACCGCCGTGCCATGGGAGGCTTTCGACGTGGCTTTCCATCTGCCCGATTCCTTCCTTTTGGAGGGCATGTCGTTCGATATCGGCGCGAAATACCTCGCCTTTCGATGGCGGCAGCGACGGTTCCATCTCTGGATACTGTCCTGCGCGGATCAATTTATTAAGCCGGGCGATGATCCTGCGGTATGGGCGGTGGGCTATCTCAACGCGCAGCGTCGTATTCCGGGGATTCTCTTTTTTCAAGCCGGACCGGGGGTGATCGGCTGGCGGCGGCGATGGACCAGTCGGATCTGCCACCGCGAGGAGTTGTCACGCTGGTGCTTTCGATACCTCATCGGTTTCGAGCTGGATGCGAGGAGAAACCAGCTCCGGATTGCCGTTTTGAACCATCGCTGCACGGCGGATCCGAGCCGTCTGCCCGTGTTGCCGGGTCTGGCCTCCGCCGCCAGCCAGCGCAAGCCGGCGGACCTAGCCACCGTTGCGCGCCTCGCCGAATCATCGGACCCGCCATCCGATCAGCACCGTAACGAAACTGATCTCACGTGTGTGACCTCCCGCGGCGGATGCATTCAAGCACTACGTCAGGGACTGAGGTGCCGAACCAATGAAATCTAAGCATGAGCAAGGGAAGAAGGCTGCTGGCAAATCACACCGTGCCGAGGGCTCACTGAAAGAGCAACTCGACTTTTCGGAAAGTCTGATCGAAACCGCCCAGGTACTCATTCTGGTCTTGGACACCCGTGGGCGCATTGTCCGATTCAACCCCTACATGGAGAAACTGGTCGGCTATGATTTGAATGAAGTCAAGGGGATGGACTGGTTCGAGACGTTTCTAAGTCCGGAAATCAGCCGTACCATCAAGCCCTTTTTTCAACAAGCCATTGACAATATCCAGACCCGTGGAAACGTGAATCCGATCCTCGCTAAAGACGGTCGAACGATTCTTGTGGAGTGGAACGACAAAACGCTCAAGGATAAAGACGGCCGTACGGTGGGTCTTTTGGCAATCGGGCAGGACATCACCGACCGCAAGCGGGCGGAAACCTATCGCGAGATGGAGCATGAGATCCTTCGCATTCTCAACGAGCCGGGCGACCTGCAGGAGTCCATCCAGCACGCCCTCGTTGCATTGAAGACACGGGCCGAGGCCGATGCCGTCGGCCTGCGCCTGCAAGAGGGCGAGGATTTTCCGTATTTTGTCCAGGACGGTTTCTCCAAGGACTTTCTGCTGACAGAAAACACGCTGGCCGAACGCGGCAAGGATGGCGGCCTGTGCCGGGACAAAGACGGCCATGTCTCCCTGGACTGCCTGTGCGGCTTGGTCATCTCCGGCAAGACCGACCCCTCCAGACCGATTTTCTCGCCAGGCGGGAGCTATTGGACCAACGATT
This sequence comes from Lentisphaerota bacterium, assembly GCA_016873675.1. NCBI lineage: Bacteria > Pseudomonadati > Lentisphaerota > Lentisphaerota bacterium. The sequence goes on from VGWG01000062.1 coordinate 14,967, forward strand.
CCTTGGTTTGGCTCGACCTGCCATCTGATCAGGACCCCGGGATGCATCTGCGGAATACCTGCATCCAGCAGGGCTACGCCTCCGTGGCCTTGATACCGGTTCGGAACAGAGACCTGATTGTGGGACTGCTCCAGCTCAATTTTAAGCGCAAGGGCCGTCTCACCCGCGAAGCCATTGAAATACTGGAAGGCATCGCCGCGCATATCGGATCGGCCCTGATGCGCAAACGGGCTGAAGACGCGCTCCGGAAGAGCGAGGAAACACACCGGGCGCTGGTTGCCGGATTACCGGACACGGTCATGCGCTTCAACCGCCAGGGCGCGCACCTGTTCGTCCCTGAAAATGTCCGCACGACGGTAGACCTGAATGCCGTGCGGTGTATCGCAAAGACCCACGCCGAGCTTGGCTTTTCCAAGACGCAGTGCCGATTCTTGGAGGAATCCATCCGGGGGGTGTTTGACAGCGGTGCGCCCTTTGAGACCGAGTTTACTGTCGAAGGCAAGACCGGCACCGCCATCTTCAACTGGCGGCTTGTCCCCGAACGGGACGCGCTTGGAGCTGTGTATTCCGTGCTCGCGATCAGCCGCGATATCACCGCCCATCGGAAAGCCGAGCGGGAATACACAACCTTGTTTCGGGAGATGCTGGACGGTTTCGCCCTGCACGAGATCGTCTGTGATGCCGAGGGGAATCCCGTGGACTATCGCTTCCTATCTGTCAACCCGGCCTTTGAGCGCATGACCGGCCTGAAGGCGGAGGCCATCGTGGGCCGCACCGTCCGGGAGGTGTTGCCCTGCGCGGAAGAACACTGGATCGAAACGTATGGCAAGGTGGCGCTCACCGGTGAATCGATCTTCTTCGAAAACTACTCCGCCGATCTCGGAAAGCATTTCGAGGTGACGGCCTTCCGCCCCGCCACGGGCCAATTCGTCTGCATCTTCCAGGACATTACCGACCGCAAGCGGGCGGAAGACGCCCTGCGGAGCAGTCGGCAACTCCTGGAGGCAACTGAGGCGCTGAGCGCCGTCGGCGGCTGGGAATGGGACGTGACGGCTCAGGTCATGGTTTGGACGGACGGCACGTACCGCATCCACGAACTCGATTCCGTCAGCATGCCGGCAGGCTCGCCCGCTCATATCGAGCGCAGCCTCGCCTGCTACGACCCCGAGGACCGGCTGAGGGTCGAGGATGCGTTCCGGCGCTGCATCGAAGCGGGCGAACCCTACGATCTGGAGTGTGCCTTCACGACCACAGCGGGCCGCCGGTTGTGCGTCCGTACCATGGGCCGGGCCATCCGGAAGAACGGTCGGGTCGTCAAAGTCCAGGGCAATCTCCAGGACATCACCGAGCGCAAGAAGGCCGAGGCCCAGCAGAAAAACCTGCAAGCCGAGTGTTTCCAGGCCCAGAAGATGGAGTCGGTTGGCCGGCTCGCGGGCGGCGTGGCGCACGACTTCAACAATCTCCTCACGGGGATCATGGGCTATACGGAATTGTGTCAGGAGCATGTGGGCGTGGATCATCCCATTGCCGATTGGCTTGACGAGATCGCGAAGGGGGCCCAACGGTCCGCCAACCTGACGCGCCAGTTGCTCGCGTTTGCCCGCAAACAAACCATCCTGCCGCAGTTCCTGGATCTGAACGATGCCGTATCCGGAATGCTCAAGCTGCTGCGCCGGTTGATCGGCGAAGACATCGCACTGGTCTGGATGCCGGGCACGGACGTATGGCCGATCAAGGTCGATCCCGGCCAGATCGATCAAATCCTGGCCAACCTCTCCGTGAACGCACGCGACGCCATTGGCGGCGTGGGGCGCCTCACCATCGAGACACACAACACGGTTGTTGACCGGGCGTCCTGCTCGGAATACCCAGAGGCTGCCCCCGGCGACTATGTCGTGCTGATGGTCAGCGATGACGGGTGCGGCATGGACCGTGAGACCCTGACACACATCTTCGAGCCCTTTTTCACGACCAAAGAGGCCGGACTGGGCACCGGATTGGGCTTGGCTACGGTCTATGGCATCGTGAAGCAGAACGGGGGATTCATCACCGTCGACAGTGCACCGGGGAATGGCACGACGTTTCGAGTCCATCTCCCTCGCTGCGAGAAAACCGTGGAGACGAGCGCCGTCCCGCAGGTTCCCGAGGCCCGTCCGGGCGGCTTTGAAACCATCCTGCTGGTCGAGGATGAGACCAGCGTACGCGTGACCACGGCACTGTGTCTGGAGGCGCAGGGGTACGCCGTCCTGACCGCGGCAGACCCGGGGGAGGCCTTGCGCCTGGCCGAGCGGCATTCCAGCCCCATCCACCTGCTTATCACCGACGTGGTCATGCCCTGCATGAACGGTCGAGCCCTGGCGGCGAAACTGACCGAAAAATACCCGCGCATGAAGTGCCTGTTCATTTCCGGTTACACCGCCAACGTCATCGCACACCGGGGCATTCTGGAGGAAGGCGTCCATTTTCTGGCCAAGCCCTTCACTCGGGACGTCATGGCCCGCAAGGTGTACGAAGTTCTGAAAGGCGGACAGACTAAAGGCAGGGAGTAACCGATTCCTGACCGGTTAACAAAAAAGGACCCCTCCCTAATCCTCGCCTAAGGCAGGGCAAATGTACGCAACCCGTTAAAAGAGAGAAGAAAAGGCTTGCTGACGGGCTATAGATTTCCTATACTGCATGTCCATGGCTACCCGTCTTCCGT
>VGWG01000063.1 GCA_016873675.1 Lentisphaerota bacterium
CGGTCGGTGGACGATTACGGGCGACGATTACGGAGGACGATTTCACACACATAGCGCCGCTTCGCGCATTTCCGGATTCCATTTCGGACGCAGGACGCCGGACTCAGGACGCGGATTAATTTGGACGACGGACGCTCGTGTGAGGCTTTTGAAAAAACCTCTTTGCGGGGGCTGGTAAGAGGATCAATTGGAAAAAAGAAAAAGCCCGGGGTGTGTTTGGGACACAACCCGGGCTGGAAAAAAAAAGTCCCGGCGGCGCGCTACTCTCCCACGGGCTAACCCCGCAGTACCCTCGCCGAAGATGCTCTTCACTTCCGTGTTCGGAATGGGAACGGGTGTTACCTCATCTCTCTGGCCGCCGGGAAAAAAGAATGGACAGTTTGGGTTTTTTCGATTGCGTCATACATCGAGGTGTCGTGTAAAAAAGGGCAAACCACTCGGCGTATTAGTACCGGTCAGCTCAACGCATTACTGCGCTTACACCTCCGGCCTATCAAGGTCGTAGTCTTCAACCCGCCTTTAGTCTGGCCGAAGCCAGAGGGCGGTCTTGTCTTGGAGATGGCTTGGCGCTTAGATGCTTTCAGCGCTTATCCGTTCCGCACATAGCTACCCGGCGATGCCGCTGGCGCGACAACCGGAACACCAGAGGTGCGTCATTCCCGGTCCTCTCGTACTAGGGAATGCCCTCCTCAAACCGCCTGCGCCCGCAGAGGATAAGGACCGAACTGTCTCACGACGTTCTGAACCCAGCTCGCGTACCGCTTTAATTGGCGAACAGCCAAACCCTTGGGACCTTCTCCAGCCCCAGGATGCGATGAGCCGACATCGAGGTGCCAAACCGCCGCGTCGATATGGACTCTCGGCGGCGATCAGCCTGTTATCCCCGGAGTACCTTTTATCCGTTGAGCGACGGCGCTGCCACGAGCTACCGCCGGATCACTAGGTCCTGCTTTCGCATCTGCTCGACCTGTCGGTCTCGCAGTTAAGCCACCTTCTGCCCTTGCGCTCTTCGCACGATTGCTGACCGTGCTGAGGTGACCTTCGAACTCCTCCGTTACTCTTTGGGAGGAAACCGCCCCAGTCAAACTGACCCTCTGGCGTTGTCCGTCGGCCGGATGACGGCTCGACGTTAGACGACCGCCCGCGCAAGACCGGTATTTCACTGGTGCCTCCACCACCGCTAACGCGGCGGCTTCGCAGGCTCCCGGCTATGCTACACATGCACGAACAGGCGACAGTGCCAGAATACAGTAAAGGTTCACAGGGTCTTTCCGTCCTTCTGCGGGAATCCGGCATTTTCACCGGCATTACAACTTCACCGAGATCCTCGTTGAGACAGCGCCCATATCGTTACACGATTCGTGCAGGTCGGAACTTACCCGACAAGGAATTTCGCTACCTTAGGACCGTTATAGTTACGGCCGACATTCACGGGGGCTTTGGTTCGGAGCTTCGCCTTGCGGCTAACCCCTTGCCTTGACCTTTCCGCATTGGTCACGTGTCACACTCTATACGTCCCCTTGCAGGTTGGCAGAGTGCTGTGTTTTTGTTAAACAGTCGCATGGGCCCGTTTACTGTGCCCCCTTGCGGGGGACCCCTTCTCCCTAAGTTACGGGGCTAGTGTGCCGAGTTCCTTAACGAGGGTTCTCTCGCGCGCCTGGGTATGTTAGTACCCTCCCACCTGTGTCGGTTTTGGTACGGGCGGTAGCTCAACCTTAGGGGTTTTTCTTGTCGGCTTGACGTCATGAACTTGGCTGGATTGCTCCAACCTACCTAACGCATCTGGCTTGTGCCAGGCGGATTTTCCTGCCTGGCGCCCTGTGCGCTTCGAAGGGCATCCATCAGCCCTAATCATTAGCCTTCCGCCATCCCCATCGGATAACTCGAGCTACCGGTCACGGAATGTTAACCGTGTGTCCGTCGTCTACGCCTTTCGGCCTCGACTTAGGTCCCGACTGACCCCGGGCGGACGAACCTACCCCGGGAAACCTTGGGATTCCGGCGGATGGGATTTCCACCCATCTTTTCGTTACTCATGTCCGCATAATCACTGCCGCGCAGTCCACGGTCGCTTCCGCTTCCGCTTCAACCCGTCGCGGCACGCTCCTCTACCGACGCCTTTCGGCGTCCCGCGTCTTCGGCAGGTGGCTTGACTCCCGATCATTTTCGGCGCAAGATCTCTCGACCAGTCAGCTGTTACGCACTGTTTAAATGATGGCTGCCTCTAAGCCAACATCCTGGCTGTCTACGAAACCTCACATCCTTAGTGACTGAGCCACCTTTAGGGGCCTTAGACGGCGATCTGGGCTGTTTCCCTTTCGGCCATGAAGCTTAGCCCCCACGGCCTCACTCCCCCGTTGACATACGCGCGGTATTCGGAGTTTGACAGGCTTCGGTACCCCGGTAGGGGCCCTAGACCAATCAGTGCTCTACCCCCGCGCGACGCATTACGGGAGGCTGTACCTCAATACATTTCGAGGAGAACCAGCTATCACCCAGTTTGATAAGCCTTTCACTCCAACCCCAAAGTCATCGAAGACCTTTTCAACGGTCACTCGTTCGGCCCTCCATCCCCTGTTACGGGGACTTCAGCCTGCTCTGGGGTAGCTCACATGGGCTTCGGGTCCACCCCGTGCGACTGGTCGCGCGTTTCGCGCTCGCTTTCGCTGCGGCTGTTCCCTCTCGGGATCGGCCTTGCCGCACAGGGTGACTCGCGGACTCATTATGCAAAAGGCAAACGGTTACGCCTTGCGGCGCTCCCATAGCTTGTGGGCGCACGATTTCAGGTCTGTTTCACTCCCCTCACGGGGTTCTTTTCACCTTTCCCTCACGGTACTCGTTCACTATCGGTCACCAGCGAGTATTTAGCCTTGGAGGGTGGGCCCCCCAGATTCAGGCAGGGTTTCACGTGCCCCGCCTTACTCGGGATACCGTCTGACGCAGCCGGGGCTTCGGGTACGGGGCTATCACCCCCTGTGGCCGGCCTTTCCAGGCCGTTCCCCTGCCGCTGCTTGCGTCGTTGTGACGGTCCCACAACCCCAGGGAGCAAGCTCCCTGGTTTGGGCTGATCCGCGTTCGCTCGCCACTACTTGCGGAATCTCGTTTGATTTCTTTTCCTCCGGGTACTGAGATGTTTCACTTCCCCGGGTATCGCTCCACCGCGCCTATTGTATTCAGCGCGGGGTCACACCCTATGAAAGGTGCGGGGTTGCCCCATTCGGAAACCCACGGATCAAAGCGTGTTTGCCGCTCCCCGTGGCTTATCGCAGCTTACCGCGTCCTTCATCGCCTGCTGGTGCCAAGGCATCCGTCGTGCGCCCGTATACGCTTGCCCTGAGATTGACTCTCTCGGTATACGTTGCAATCTTATTCCCAAACTGTCCAAATTGTCAAAGATCGTACCGTGCGTCGCCGCACGGAAAATGCGTCAGGCTCTTTCTCCCATCGGCCCGCCCACTGGATTGGTGGGCGTGCCTGGAGTCGAACCAGGGACCTCGTCCTTATCAGGGACGCGCTCTAACCAACTGAGCTACACGCCCGTCGCGTGGTGGAGGCGGCCGGGTTCGAACCGGCGGCATCCAGCTTGCAAAGCTGGCGCTCTACCAACTGAGCTACGCCCCCGGTCTGGGGCACGCGCCGTTGCGTCCGACGCGCCCGAATGTTCATGATTTGCCTAAGCAGAGCCTGTTCGGTCCAAAAGGGATGCGACCCCGAAACACCTGTTCCGTTATCGGAAAACACGGATTTCACCGTAGCCCCTCGCGTTGCCGCGCGGGCTGCTCCTTAGAAAGGAGGTGATCCAACCGCTGGTTCCCCAACGGTTACCTTGTTACGACTTCATCCCAATCACCACCCACACCTTAGACGGATCCGTCCCTTGCGGGTTCAGATTCCAGCTTCGGGTGCAGACGGCTTTCATGATGTGACGGGCGGTGTGTACAAGGCCCGGGAACGTATTCACGGCGCCGTAGCTGATGCGCCGTTACTAGCGAATCCAACTTCATGCGGTCGGGTTGCAGACCGCAATCCGAACTGGGGCCGGTTCTGGGGGTTTGCTCCACCTCGCGGTATTGCGTCCCTTTGTGCCGGCCATTGTAGCACGTGTGCAGCCCCGGATGTAAGGGCCATACTGACTTGACGTCATCCCCACCTTCCTCCCGTGTGAACGGGCAGTCTGTCCTGAGTTCCCGCCATTACGCGCTGGCAACAGGACACAGGGGTTGCGTTCGTTACTGGACTTAACCAAACACCTCACGGCACGAACTGACGACAGCCATGCAGCACCTGTGCAGCACCCTCGAAGGAAGCCTACTTTCATAGGCCGTGCAGCTGCATGTCAAACCCGGGTAAGGTTCTTCGCGTTGCATCGAATTAAGCCACATGCTCCTCCGCTTGTGCGGGCCCCCGTCAATTTCTTTGAGTTTTAGCCTTGCGGCCGTACTCCCCAGGCGGCACACTTAACGCGTTCGCTGCGGCACGGCGGGGGTGAAATCCCGCCACGCCAAGTGTGCACCGTTTAAGGCTGGGACTACCAGGGTATCTAATCCTGTTTGCTCCCCCAGCTTTCGCGCCTCAGCGTCAGAATCGTTCCAGAGAGCCGCCTTCGCCACCGGTGTTCTGCAGGATATCAACGCATTTCACCGCTACACCCTGCATTCCGCTCTCCCCTCCCGACCTCGAGCGACGCAGTTCCGGGCGCACTTCGTGGGTTGAGCCCACGGATTTCACACCCGGCATACGCCGCCGCCTACGCGCCCTTTACGCCCAGTAAATCCGAACAACGCTCGCCACCTCTGTATTACCGCGGCTGCTGGCACAGAGTTAGCCGTGGCTTCCTCTTGGGGTACAATCCGATACCGTTGATGTTACCGCAGGCATCTTTTTCCCCCATGACAGGAGTTTACGACCCGAGGGCCTTCATCCTCCACGCAGCGTCGCATCGTCAGGCTTGCGCCCATTGCGAATGATCCTCGACTGCAGCCTCCCGTAGGAGTCTGGGCAGTGTCTCAGTCCCAGTGCGGCTGGTCGTCCTCTCAGACCAGCTAGACGTAAGCCTTGGTGAGCCGTTACCCCACCAACTAGCTGATGTCACGTGAGCCCATCCCTCTGCCACGGGCCTTGCGGTCCCCGCGTTTGACAACCGGGGGATGCCCCCCAGCGCCTCATCCGGCTTTAGCCCTCGTTTCCAAGGGTTATTCCAGGCAAAGGGGCAGGTTGCTCGCGCATTACTCGCCCTTCCGCCACTCTCACGCCCTCGTATTGCTACTCAAGCGATCCCGTTCGACTTGCATGCCTAATCCACGCTGCCAGCGTTCGTTCTGAGCCAGAATCAAACTCTCAATGTAAATCTCGCACTGCGGCACTGGCATGCCGGAGTGTTTTTTGCTTTTTCATCTCCGGGTCTCCCCGGCACAAGCATTCCAAAGTCGCATCCCTTCTGAATCGAAGGGTTCTTGTTAGGCTGAACATTCGGTTATCAAAGATCGTGTGCCGTGGGGCGAGGCATCGCCCGTTCAGCCCCTCTCGCGCACATAAACAACCGCCTCGCGGCGCCCGCCCTTGTGCAGCGAAAGGACCGACAATTTACACCATGGGCCGTTTGGTGTCAACACCGTTCTGAAAATATTTTTTTGGATGGCCGAGAACCTCTCGAAAGAGGCCCGTTTTATTGGGGATTTTTGCTGTTTTTGGATTTGGGCGCCTTCGCGGCGAGCGGGCCCCTATTCCGTGTACTCGCTTCTGAAATCAGGGGATTGCCCCCAGCCGTGCGAATAGACGCCGGTTTAATGTCAGAAACCCCGTATTTTCAGGGCTTTTGAGTGGCGGAGGGGGAGGGATTCGAACCCCCGGTACCTTGCGGCACGCATGATTTCGAGTCATGTGCATTCAACCAGGCTCTGCCACCCCTCCTCAGAAAGCGCCGTTAAAATAGCGTATAGCCCCTGTGGCGTCAAGGCAAAGGTGGACCGCGCGAAAAGCCCTTTCATCCCGGGCGCTGATTAGCTATCATGATTGAAAGTTTTACGTTACGCAGGCAGAAGAGGTTGAATCTCATGTCTTTTACCTATCCCATCGGGCGGATATTGGCCGGCGATCCCCAGCGGGTGCAGGCGGCCGTTGAGCGATTCCATGCCCAGGCGATTGATCACGTTGCCTTGTGCGCCGGTGACACCGGGTACTCGCCGCGGCGGACGACCCTCGGCCGGCGCGAGTCGGTCTCCGGACCCGGCACGTTTACGCGGCGGGCGATGCGAACGCTGACTTTCGCCCCGGGGCGGCATCCGGGCTGGTGGATCCGGCGTACCGATCTGGATGAGCAACTGAACGTTGGCGTCTCGCCCTGCAACATCTGGACGAGCCAGCGGAACATCGTCTTGCGCAGCGGCTCACCGCACAACTACCTGCGCATGGTCGAGCACATCGTCGCGCTGCGACTGGGGCTGGGGGTCGATGACGTGGTCGTCGAGACCGGATCGGGCGATCCGCCGCTGTTTGACCGCAGCAGCCTGGACCTGGTGGAGGCGGTCGAACGGGCGGGGATCGTCGAATTGGACGAGCCGGCCCGCTACGTGACGGTGAAGGAGCCGGTCACCATCGGTGGCGACCGGGGGGATTTCATCACGATCCTGCCCGCCGAGAAAGGGGTTCGCCGGCTGCGCCTGGACTGCGCGATCGATTTTGCCTCGGTGATCGGCAAGCAGCGCCTGGTCTATGACCTGACCCCCGCAACCTTCCGCACCGGCGCGTTCGCGCGCACCAATGCGTCCCAATCGCAGCGGGTCCTCGCCTACACCGTCGGCCTGCTGTTCGCCGACACGCGGAATCTGGGCTACACGAACCGGAACATCCTGATCCACGGCCGGAAACGGTATTGGAACGAGCCGCACCTGCTCCAGCCCGACGGCCGTTCGCTCGAGCCCGTGTGGCACCGAGCCACACTCGACCTGCTCGCGGCACTGGCGCTCATCGACTCCGGCCGGCTGGCCGGGACCGTCGTCTCCTACCGCGCCGGTCATACGCTGGATTGCCGTCTGATGACGCTCCTCTACCTGCATGATCTGCTGACGACCTGCTAGTCGGCATAGGCTCGGATACCGGCACTGATCGCGTCGGCGAGACGCTGACGATGGCTGTTGGTTCCGAGCCAGCGCGCCTCGCCGGCGTTGGAGAGAAAGCCCACTTCGACCAGAATCGCCGGGCAGGGCGCGTTGCGCAGCACGTGATAGCGGGCCCGTTTGATGCCACGGTCGGGACGTCCGAGTTTGGCCAGTTGACTGTGCACCGAAAAGGCCAGAGCGAAGTTGGCGTCGGCAAACGCGTTCCCGGGTACCACCGCTTCTGCGGTGCCGCCACTGGTGGAGGGGAAACCTGCCGCGGGAACGAGGTAGGTCTCAACGCCGGTGGCATTCCGATTGGGCGCGGCATTCGCGTGGATGCTCACCAGGCAGTCGGCCTTGGCGTTTGCGGCGCGTGTGACCCGGAGATCCAGCGGCAGGCCCGAATCATCATCGCGCGTGAACATCACATGCACCGGCGCGCGCGCAAGGCCAGCGGCGACGCGGCGCGCCAGATCCAGCGTCAGTTCTTTCTCCTCCTGACTTGCCCCCGCGCTCACGGCACCCCGATCCTCGCCGCCGTGGCCGGGGTCGAGCATGACCGTCAGATACCGCCGTCGGGGGGTTTGCGGCAGCCGCTTGTCCACCGGCGTGTGCAGGGCTTCAAGATCCCGGACGTCTGCTGGCGAGAGGTAGAGGTTGGCCGACCCCGCTGGATGGGCGACCGGGGCTGCATTGAGCCAGACCAGCGCGCCATCGATCTCCATGCAGCGACTGCCGGAAACCAGCCGGATCGTGTGGCTCGGGGTCTTCAGCGTCGCGCCCTCCACCGACACCCGCCAACCAGCGGCAGGCGACTGAACCCGCCGGGCCACATCGGCCAGCGGCACCCAGCCGGTTAGTCCGGCGGGCGGAGGCGTGCCCGGCGACTGCGGCGGGAGCGAGGCGCACGCCGTCACGAACAGACAGCAGGCCGCGCCCATGCCAACCGAACTGAGAACCGAACAGAGAGTGTGGATAAAACTCATGAAACACGCAGTGTGCGGGCGGGAGGAAACGGCGGATAATTCCGTCCCCTCTTCGTACACGTCTGACTCGCCTCCGCTAGGCGTTGATCGTCACGGTTGCTTTTTCGCGCAGGTCGGCGACATAGGCCGCGACCACCTCGCCGCGGGCGGTGTGGCGCAGGAAGTCACGGATCGACTCGCGCACGTCGTCAAAGGAGGCCTCGACCGCCTGCTCTTCGTCGTTCTTGCAGATGAGGTGGAAACCGAACGGCGTTTCGATCACCTCGCTCAATTCGCCGACCTTCATGGAGAACACGGCGGTGTCGAACTCCGGCACCATCATGCCGCGGCTAAACCAGCCGAGGCTGCCGCCGTCCGCCTTGCCGCTCGGGCAGTCGGAGTGGGCCCCCGCCTCCTCGCCAAAATCGGCGCCGCCAGTGACCCGAGCCCGAATCTCATTCAGTTTGGCAATGGCATCGAATTTTGCTTTTGGGCTGTCGTTCTTCGGTTTCACCAGAATGTGTTGCGCCCGCACACGCATCTCCCGCTTGTATTCGTTCTTGTGGGCGCTGAAATGGGCGCTGATATCGGCCTCCCGGGGATCGGGAACGCCCGCCGTGACCTTCGCGATCAACTTCTCCACACGCTGCCCGCGCATGAGCTGCGCACGGAATTCGACCTCCGAAAGCCCCTGTTTGGCGAGCGCCTCCGCGAGCTTCTCTGCGCCGCCCACCTGCTCGGAAACCTCCTGATACTTTTCGTCGGCATCGGCGTCGGTCACCACCAGGTCGAGCTTCGCCGCCTGGTCGAAGAGGAGCTTGGCGCCAATCGCCTGATCCACCGCCCGCTGCTGGAGCACCGGGGCCTGGGCCCGAACCTGCTCCTCGGGCATGTGCTGAGCATAAAACCGGATCAGCCTGCCGAACTCGTATTCGATCGCTGCTGGCGGAATGACCTGTCCGTTGACCGTAACCGTCGGAATCGCCTGTTTTTTTGTCATGGGGTCAGTGTAGCTTTTTGCGGGACGGTTGCCCAGTATTTTCGCGCGTTTGACAACGTCCGATCAATCATGCTACCGTACCCACGTTTTCGGTTGCCAGCACGTGGCGTCGGTTTCCCGCGCCCCCTTTGTCCTTGTGGTGTTACGCATGATGTCGTCCCATCAAGCACGTCTTGTCCTCGCCTGTCTGGTCGGTCTGATCGTCGGCGCGGACGGTGTCCGGGCTCAATCAGCACCCGAGCGTTTTGTCGACTATCACACGGGCTTTCATCGCGACATTCTGGAACTGCAGGTGCTGCTCGACCGCCAGCACCTCTCCTGCAACTGCATCGACGGAATCTGGGGGCCGCGGACCGAGATTGCGCTCCAGACCTGGCAGTTGCTCAACGGCCTCCCGGCGACCGGTATTCCCGACGCCGCCGTTCTCGAAGCGCTCGGCGGGGGGGTTCCTGTGCTCACCCGCTATACGGTGACCGAGGAGGATGCCGCCAACCTCGGCCCGTTTCCCGATGACTGGGAGGAGCGGGCCAGGCTGCCGGCGCTCCGCTTCGTGACCCTGCAGGAAATGCTGGCCGAGAAGGGACACCTGTCGCAGCGCGCGCTGGAGCGGCTGAATCCCGAGGTGGCATGGCCCAATCCGCCCGCAGGCACCGAGATCGTGCTGCCCGACTGTTCCCACGAGAAACCGCAGCGGGCAGGCTCGATACGGATCACCTTGGGGCGCACGGAGATCGCCGTCTACAATACCAACGGCGATCTGATCGCCCTCTTTCCCTGCTCCATCGCCCGCAATAAAAGCCACCGCCCCGATGGTGTCCTCACCGTGCGCACGGTCGCCCCCAATCCCAATTACACCTACGACCCCCAGCTTTTCGAACCGGGCGGCGAGAACACGGTCAAGCTGATCATCCCCCCCGGCCCCAACAACCCGGTCGGTCTGGCTTGGATCGGACTCTCCCTCCAGGGATACGGCATCCACGGAACGCCGATCCCCGAGAACATCGGCCGTGCCGAATCCAAAGGGTGTTTTCGTCTGGCCAACTGGAATGCGGTCAAACTGCTGCAGATGGTGGACGTCGGCACACCTATCCTGGTCGAGGAGTAGCCCGTTAAGAACGAGATCCCACATGAGCCAACCCGTCGTTTCCTCCCGCAAAAAGATCTACCTCAGCGGACCCATCATGGACGAACATCTCCAAGCCGCCCGCACGTGGCGTGAGCGGGCCCAGGAGCGCCTGTCCGACGCCTTCGTGCTGCTCGACCCCATGCGCCGCGATTTCCAGGACCGCGAGTTCGACAGCGCCAACGAGATCGTCGAGTTCGATCTGCAGGACGTGCGCGACGCAGACCTCCTGCTGGTCAACTACAACCGCGCCTCGATCGGCACATCGATGGAGGTCTTCTATGCGGCCCACGACCTCGGCAAGTTCATCGTCGCTTTCTCCCCCATCCCCTTCAAGGAATGCTCGCCTTGGATGGTGCGCTTCTGCACCAAGATTCTCCCCGCGCTCGATGACGCCATCGTCTACATCCGCGAACACTTCATCCAACGCCATATTGCATGAAAGCCACACCACTCCAGCCCCTGCTGATCGTTTCCGCCCGAATCATTGACCCGGCGTCCGGACGAGACGAGATCGGCGATCTCTTCATAGCCGATGGCCGGTTCGCGGCGGTTCCGGCGACCCTCCCGGCCAACACGCGTCACATCGATGGCCGCGGCCGGGTGGCCACGCCCGGCCTGTGGGACCTCCACGTCCATTTCCGCGATCCGGGCGCGCCCGCCGCCGAGACCCTCGCCAGCGGCGCGGCGGCCGCGGCGGCCGGCGGATTCACCACCGTGGTGACGATGCCCAATACCGCGCCTGCCTGCGATACGCCCGCGTGTATCCGGTATCAATCCGATCCCGGCTTGCCGGTGACCGTGCGACCCTCAGCCTGCATCACCCGCGGCCGCGCAGGCCGTGCGCCAGCCGATCTGGAGGCGCTCGCCGCTGCCGGCGCGTCGGCGTTCACCGACGACGGCGCCATGGTCGCCGATGACGCCGTCATGGCCGAGGCCATGCGCCGCATCCGGCCGCTCAACCGCGTTGTGATGGATCACGCCGTGGTGGCGTCCATCGCCCGCGCGGGCGTCATCCGAGACTGCCCCCTCGCGCGGCGCCTCCGCCTGCCGATCTTCCCCCCCGAGGCTGAGATCGACGCCGTCGCCCGCGACATCCGCCTCTGCCGCGAGACCGGCTGCCCCATCCATATTCAACATCTCTCCTGCGCCGGCTCCGTCGCGCTCATCCGCGCAGCGCAGGCCGAAGGCTTGCCCGTATCGGCCGAGGCGTCCCCCCACCATCTCGCCCTCGCCGCCGAGGACATCGCCGACGACGACGGTCATTTCTGCATGAACCCGCCGCTCGGCGACCGGGCCGATGTCGCCGCGTTGCGCGAAGGGGTCCGGGATGGCGTCATCGCCGCCATCGCCACCGATCATGCGCCGCACACCCCCGCCACAAAGGCGCATGGCTTTTTGCAGGCATCGTTCGGGGTTATCGGACTCGAAACCGCGCTCGGCGCAACCTACACCACCCTGGTCGCCGGTCTCGGGATGCCCCTCCGGGACTTCATCGCGCGCTGGACCACCGGCCCTGCGTCCATTCTCCGGCTGCCCGTTCCATCCCTCGCGCCGGGAGCCATCGCGGATCTCGCTCTGCTCGACCTCACCACGCCCTGGCGCGTCGAACCGGAACAGTTCCGTTCCCGCTCTCGCAACTGCCCCTTCGCCGGGCAGACCCTCGTCGGCCGCGCCGTCCTCGCCATCAGCCGCGGATGGGCGGTGTAACCGACTTAAATTGGGTTGCATGCCTGCTGGAAGGCTGCGATACTTTCCGCTTCTCTCCGGGGCTTGGCGCCGTTGCGTCGGCCGTGGTATGTCCGCTGGAATCGCAGGAAAAGAGGTTTGTCATGATTGTGGACGGCACGAAAATTATGGATCTGCAACTCACGGCGGTCAAGGCCACGACGATGCGTTTCGTCAACGGCCAGAGCACGCCGATCACGCCGGTCAAGCAGACCCCGTGTCCGGACGGGTGCGCCTTGAGCCTGGATGGCGCGTGGCAGGTGGCGCGCTGGCCGTTTGCGAAGCCCGAAGCCACGCTGGTCTCCGCGCCGTGCCCGGACACGACCTGGGAAACCGTTCTGCAGCCCGGCAAAGTGCTCTATGGCGATCCGGAGGCCGACGGGAAGCCGTTCCCGGCGAACTGGAACCGAATCACCATGGAGCACCTCCACAACGAGGATGGCGCCGTCATCCGCCGACGCGTGCGGATTCCCGCCGAGTGGCGCGGCAAGCGGGTCATCCTGCGGTTTGACGCGATCTATCCGGCGGGGCGGATCTATCTGAACGGGGAACTGCTCGGGGAGCACCTCAGCGGCCTGACACCGGTGGAGTTTGACATCACCCGCAAGGTGGCGCCGGGCACCGAGGCGCTCGTTGCCGTGCGCCTGCTGCGCAAGCATAAGTTTCTGAAGATGGACATGGTGCGGCACTCGCTGGAGTTTGCCGGCCTGGCCCAGCCGGCCTGCCTGTTCACCGTGGAGCCGGTCATGGTGGACGACTATCACCTGATCAGCGCGCTCGGCAAGACGTTCGACAAGGGAACGGTGGTGGGGACGGTGGTGGTGCGCAGCCATGGGGGGGCGGCCCGGGCGGCGCTCACCGTGGAACTGATTGACGACCAGGGCGCGGTCGTGGCCCAGGCGGCGAAGGCCGTCACCGTGCGGCCTGCGGGGCGCGCCGAAGCGGCGATCAAGCTGGCTGTCGCCACGCCCAAGCTCTGGAACGACGAGGCGCCGAACCTCTATACCGTCCGGATCGCGCTGCGCGTGCCGGGCCAGGACGACCAGACGATCACCTATCGCACCGGCTTCCGCCGGCTGGACCTCTCGCCGAGCGGGCCGCGCCTCAACGGCTCGTTCATCAAATTCCGCGGCGTCAATCACCTCACGTTCCATCCCGAGCACGGAATGCATACGCCGAAGGAGTGGCTGCGCCGCTGCCTGTCGATGATGAAGAAAGCGAACGTCAACTGCATCCGGACGCACTATCTCGGTCCGCGCGACTTGAGCGACCTGTGCGACGAGATGGGCTTCTACCTGATGCAGGAGCTGCCGATCGACTGGGGCACCCATTACATTCATGATCCCGAGTGGGTCGGCCCGGCGCTGCTGCGTATCGAAAGCGGCGTCCGCCGCGACCGGCATCATCCGTCGCTGGTGGTCTGGAGCGTGGGTAACGAGAATATTCCGGAGCGCGCCGCCGTGGCGGAGGATGGCTGGAACCACCTGCGCATCTACGACCGGTTCTGCAAGCTCCTCGACCCCACCCGGCCGACGATGTTCCCTCCGCCGGGGCCGGCCAACAAGATCAAGGGGGTCTTCGAGCTGCGCGTGGGCGACATTGCCGACACCCACTACACGTTCCAGATCCCCAAGGGGTTCATCGCGGCCGGGCGCTTCGAAAATCCCCGCAGTTGGGAGGGGGAACTCGATATCTGCACGCGCAAGCAGGCGCTGGCGCGGGGCTGGAGCGGCGTCTGGTTCAGCTCCGAGTGGGGCCTGTTTAACATGATGCCGGATCTGCTCAACTCGCCGTACGCCAGCATCATTGACGACGTGCCGGAGCCGCTCTTCTCGGGAAAGAACACGCTGCAGGTCTTCCAGGATCGTCTGGAACGCGAGTGGGGGTTCATGCGCAGCGAGCCCACCTGCCTCGGCGGGACATTTTTCCCGTGGATCTGCGCATCCGTTTCCGTCCGCTCCGAGGACAACCCGTGGGGGTGGATGCGGCTGGCCGAGGACAACGACTGGGGGGTGATGTGCGCGGATTTGACGCCCAAGCCGTTCTTCTGGGCGATGCGCGTGGCCTACAGCCCCGTGCAGTTCCCCAAGCGGCTGGCGTGGCAGAAGGGGCAGCGTGACATCAACTTCGAGATCGAGAACCAGTTCAACAGCATCGATCTCTCGCAGTGCACGCTGCGCTTCCAGTTCGCCCTGTCGAGTATCTGGATGACGTGTATCCGGCCCTTCACGGATGTGAAGGTCGCCTGTCCACCCGGCCGCCGGGCGATGGTCCGGCTCAATCTGCCGGATGAGACGTGGCTCCAGGAGCTGGACCGCGGGCGCTCGGCCCTGGTCCGCTGCACGGTCCTCGATCCGCACGGGTTCAAGGTGATTGTGGCCGAGACGCTGGTGCTCTCGGGCGATGCGGTACAGGTTGGCGACCAGTCCATGCCGATCGGCCCCGATGCGCCGATGTAAGGTCAGGAGAGGCTCCTGCAAAACCCGATCCCGGGTGTTCGCAAGAGAGAAATCAGGTATCATCCAGGAGCAGAACGTCATGTATGCGAAGCAGATGGATTGGTTTGTCAAGGCGCGGTTCGGGCTGTTTGTGCACTACGGACTCTACAGCATTCCGGAGCGCGGGGAATGGGTGATGAACCGGGAGCGCTTGAGCCGCGAGGAAATGCAGGCGCTCGCGCAGCAGTTCAACCCGGTGAATTTTGATGCCGACCAGATCTGCGAACTGGCGGTGCGCGCGGGCATGCGGTATGCCGCGCTCACCACCATGCATCACGATGGGTTTCGCCTATACGATACAGCGCTGTCGGACTTCAACGCCATGCGCTATGCCGGGCGCGACCTGGTGGCGGAGTTTGTTGCGGCGGCCCGGAAGCACGGGTTGCGCGTCATGCTCTACCACAGCCTGAACAACTGGACGGACCAGCCGGACGCCGTTGATGCGCTGGAGAGCCCGGATGCCTACGAGGCATTCATCGGCAATACCTTCGCGCGCCTCAAGGAGCTGGTGACCCGCTTCAACCCGATTGACGTCCTGTGGTATGACGGGTGGTGGCCGTTCAGCGCGGCGCAGTGGCAGGCGGAGAAGATGAATGCCATGATCCGGAAGATTCAGCCGCAGATTCTCTTCAATGGCCGCAACGGGCTTCCGGGTGACTTTGGAACCCCGGAGGGGCACATGTCAGCGCCCACGCCCTGGCGCCCGTGGGAGGGGTGCATCACCCTCAACGATCACTGGAGCTACCATCGTGGGGATCACCACTGGAAGGGCCCCGACGAGGTGGTCAGCATGCTGGGCTCTGCCGCTGCGGCTTGCGGCAACCTGCTGCTGAACATCGGACCCCGGGCTGACGGATCGGTGCCGGAAGCGTCGGCGGAAATCCTGGAGCGGATCGGACGCTGGCTCGACCGGAACGGCGAGGCGATTCGCGATACGGACCTGTTCACGTGGGGCCTGATGGATCGCAGAACGCCCAGTAGCGAGTGGTCGCACCAGGGCACCTTTACCTCGTCGTT
Organism: Lentisphaerota bacterium; assembly: GCA_016873675.1. NCBI lineage: Bacteria > Pseudomonadati > Lentisphaerota > Lentisphaerota bacterium. Next base: position 15,429 of record VGWG01000063.1, read on the forward strand.
TACCCGCAAGGGGCAGACCCTTTACCACCTGGTCCGTTATTGGCCGGGCCCCCGTCTCGTTGTGGCCGGCTTCAACACGGTCGTCGAACAGGTGAGCCTCCTGCACTCCGGAAAACCCGTCACGTTTACCCAGCAGGGTGACAAAGTGATCGTCACCGATTTGCCCGAGGCGGCTCCCGATCCGGTGTGCACGGTGCTTAAGTTTGTCTGTCGCGACGTCCCGGAGCTTTATCTGACCGGAGGCATGCGCATCCCCGGGGTTGCGCACCCGCCGTACGATCCGTGTCAGTCCGATATCCAGTGAAAATATTCGCTTGCTTAAATCCGACGGCTGGCTGACAATAGAAAAAAGGAGATGTTTATGTCAAATCTTGTTTCATGCCTGAAGTCCGAGATTGTCCGCCTCGCCCGCAAGGAGGCCAAGGCGGCGGTTGACCCCGTGCGCAAGCCTTCCATCGCTGCCCGCAAAACCCTTGCCGACGTGAAGCGGCGGATGGCCGCTCTGGAGACGGAACTGCGCCGGGTGAACGGGGTTCTTTCCAAAATGCAGGCCGCCCAGCCGTGCCAGCCGGAACCCGCTGCGTCCGATGCCCGGATGCGGATCACCTCGCGGAACGTCCGCGGCCTGCGGAACCGGCTGGACCTCGCCCCGGCCGCCTTCGCCAAGCTGCTCGGCGTGACCCCGAAGTGGGTCTACCTCTACGAGAACAAGGAGGGGCCGCTCAAGATGCGCGCGCCCACGCTGAAGGCCTTCGTGGCCGCCTCCGCCCTGAAAGCCGGGGAGGCGAAGCGGCGCATCAGCGCGATGAAATGAGGCGTCTGCGGCCGCCCGCCCCGTAATCGGCTGGGGACAGGGGTGTGTGGGTGTGTGTGGGTGGCGCCCCCTGTCTGCGCGCGTACACGCACAGGCATGCCGCCGCGCCGCAGGCGCATGGATCCAGGCGTTTATCGCTCGTCCATAACTTGACGTTGTTGTCCGCAGATTGCGCAGATTTTCGCAGATAGTCATTCAATCTGCGGCAATCTGCGCAATCTGCGGATAAAGTTACCCCCTCGATCATTCGCGGCGCAGCCGCGCGGCTGGCTTTTCTCTTGGAGCGCGAGGGTGTCGTAGAAGCGACCGGTGGGTGCGTTGAGGAAGGCGTCGCGGGTGATCCGGCCGTCTGGGGTCCATGCGGGCGCGGGGGCGCGGCGGAGGGGGAGCGCATTTTCATCATTTCAGCGTTTTCACGCGGCGGGGACGCCGCGTCCACGAGAAACGCGCCTTTTCAGCTTTCAGTTTTCAGCATTTCAGCTTTCTCTTCTGTCGCCGTAGAGCCTTGACGTTGGATCGGACAATAGATATGCTTGCATTAGCAATACAAGTGCAGTACGCTTGCATCATCAACTGAGAGGACTCGATATGAGTACAACGACACTTCAAGTACGTCTGGACCACCAACTCAAGAAGGACGCTGACCACTTCTTCTCGACGGCAGGGTTGGACACCACAACTGCGGTCAGGATGTTTCTCCGGCAGGTCCTGATTCGGCAGGCAATCCCCTTTGACATTGTCGCCGATGATCCCTTTTACGCCGCCGCCAACCAGAAAGTCTTGAAGAAATCCATCCGGCAACTGGAGTCGGGGAACGGAAAGGCGCACGCACTTGCCGAGGTCTAGTCATGAACAAGGTCTTCTCGGATGAAGGTTGGGGCGACTATCTCTATTGGCAGACGCAGGACAGGAAGACTTTGAAGCGTATCAACGCGCTCCTGCAGGATATCGAGCGGAATGGCCACCATGGGATAGGCAATCCAGAGTCGTTGAAGGGAGTGTCCGGTTATTGGAGTCGCCGCATTAACGAGAAGGACCGCTTGGTTTACAGGATAGCGGACGGCGCGATCTTGATAGCCCAGTGCCGCACGCATTACGGCGATCATTGAGAACGCCAACCAAGCGATGCAGCCGACGGCGCTGCCGCGCCCCGGCCTGATCGCCGAGGTTCACCCCTCTTCGCTCTCCCGCATCCCGTCGCTCTCCCGCACCACCCGGCCGAGGCCGGCGGTGACGCCGCGTCCACGAGAAACGCGCCATTTCAGCTTTTCAGCATTTCAGCTTTTCAGCTTTTCTCTTGGAGCGC